>NZ_DCJO01000034.1:0-93712 GCF_002320075.1 Intestinimonas sp. UBA1698
ATCGCACGCGAGGTCATGAAGTAACCACTGTCTATTTTGAAAGGGAGGAAAGAACGCGTATGTTTGACGTATTGATCCTGCTCTTCGCCATCGTCCTGTTCACGGTGCTGGCGTTCAAGCGGGTGGGCGCTCTGCCGATGGCGGGCATCGTGGCCCTCATCACCTGTATCCTGGCTCAGATGCCCGTGCTGGATACCATGCTGGGGCCTTTTATGGAGTCGGCGGCCAACTATGTGAAGAACTATTTCTTCATCTTCTTCCTGGGCGCGGTGTTCTCCGCCTTTTATGAGGGCTCCGGCGCGGCCAAATCCATTGCCCGCTTCCTCAGCCGCCTCACCGGAGGCAAGCATGTGGCGGTGCTGGTGTTCATCATCACCTCCATCCTCACCTTCGGCGGAATCAGCGGCTTCGTGGTGTACTTCGTTATGTATCCCATCACCCTGCAGCTCTTCCAGAAGAACGACATGTCCCGCATCCTGATCCCGGCCTCCATCACCGCGGGCTGCTGGACCATCTCCATGATTGCCCCCGGTTCCCCCTCTATCCAGAACGTCATCGGCATGAAGAGCCTGGGCACCGCCGCCACGGCTGCCTTTGTCCCCGGCGTGATCAGTGTCATTGCCGAGCTGATTCTCATCATCATCTGGTTTGAATACCGCACAAAGGCTCTGGAGAAAAGGGGCCGCCGCTTTGACGACCCAACCCTGCCTCCCCTGCCTGAGGAGGAGAAGAACTTTGCCGACGACCCCAACGAGCGGATGCCCCACTGGATCGTGGCGTTTATCCCCATCGCCGTCATCCTGATCCTCTTCAACGGCTTCAAAATGGCTGTGGAGGGCGCCGTATTCTGGGGTATCGTGGCCGCCTGCATTCTCTTCTTCCCCTACCTGAAGCGGTTTGAAACCTACGTGGAGCTGCTCAACCGGGGCGGCGTCAACGCCGGGGGAGCCCTGCTGAACACCGCTATCGTGGTGGGCTTCGGCGGTGTGGCCCAGAATACCGAGGGCTTCCGGATCATTGTGGACGCCGTGCTCCACATGAATATCTCGCCCCTTATTTTCGTGGCAGTGGCCGTGGCGGTCTGCGCCGGCATGTGCGGCTCCGCCTCCGGCGGTATGGGCGTGGCCTTCAACGCCCTCAAGGACACCTTTGTCTCCCTGGGCGTCAATCTGGAGTACGTCCACCGTATCGGTGTCATCGCCGCCGGCACGCTGGATACCCTGCCTCACCAGGGCGGCCAGATCACCATCCTGGCCATCACCCATATGAACCACAAGACTGCCTATCTGGACATCTGCGTGACTCAGCTCATTATCCCCCTTATCACGGTATTTGCGGTTACCATCCCCTTGTGCGCCATGGGGCTGTGACGTATAATGTTAAGGTATATAAAATCAGAAAGGGTGCGTATGTATGGAAAAGTATGATCTGAACCAACTGATCGGCTGTAAGATGGAGCCCCGCTATGTGGAGTACAACTGGCGGGACGTGGCTCTGTACGCCCTGGCCGTGGGCGCCCACAAGGAGGACCTGTCCTACTACTATGAAAAATATCTGAAGGCCATTCCCACCTTCGGCGCGGTGCCCTATTGGGCCACGGTCAACGTGCGCCCATACCAGTGGATGCCTCTGCCCGCCTCCATGCTGGCCGATGCGATCATCAAGCCCACCATCGCCTTCCTGAACATGGACCACGAGATCATCTGGCACCGGCCCATCGACCCCATCAAGGGCACCTTTCAGTGGCAGGACCAGATCGTGGATGTATACGACCGGGGCGAGGGCAAGGGCGCCGTGGTCAAGACCAAGATCGACGTGCGGGATGAGGCCGGGAATCTGGTGTGCACCAACTACTCCACCACCTTCTTCCACGAGGCGGGCGGCTTCGGCGGCAAGCCCATGCCCAAGAGCGATGTGGTCATCCCCGACCGGGAGCCGGACTTTGTGGTGGACGACTATGTCAGCGAGGTGCAGAACCTGCTCTACCGGCTGACCGGCGACACCAATCTGATCCATGTGGACCCGGAGTACGCCAAGAACATGAAGTTTGACCAGCCCATCGTGCAGGGCCTTTGCTCCTTCGGCTTTGCCTGCCGCATGATGATCGGTGCGCTGATTCCCGGCGAACCCGAGCGGGCGGCCCGGATGGCCGCGCAGATGAGCAGCCCCCTGCTGCCCGGCACTCCGGTGCAGACCCAGATCTGGAAGATGGAGGAGGGCAAGGCCTACTTCCGCTTCGTGGACCAGAATACCGGCAAGGCCGTCCTCAACCGCGGCGTGTTTGAGTGGAAATAATTGTGTCCCATGCAGCAAAAATGCACCGGCTTTTCAAAAGCCGGTGCATTTTTTGAGGGCAATGGTCTCAAAACTCCGCCAACTGCATGATGGAGACCTCAAAGGCGGTGCGGTCCTGGGGGACGCCGTCCACCAGCTTTTGATAGGTGCGGCTCTGAAGGCGGCCCTCCAGCCGGAGCGGATCTCCCACGGACAACTGGCCGCAGCTCTGAGCCAGGGCTCCCCAGGCGATGCAGGGCAGGTAGTCCGCTCGGCCGTACCTCCGGTTCACCGCCAGCATCAGATCGCAGATCTCACGGCCCAGAGGCGTCCGCCGGAGGATGGGGGGCTTACACAGAGCGCCTGCCAGCGCCAGATGGTTGGCGGGCTTTTCTGCCGTGGGGGCCAGCTCCCGGGCCAGCACGGTAATGACCAGACGGCTGCCGCTGCCGCTGCGGTTATTAAAGGAACGGACCTCCCCCTGCACCTCCAGCGGCAGGCCCTCGTACACGGGGCAGGCCGTCAGCAGGGAGCGGGGCAGCACCACGTTGAGCCGGTCTGCGGCGCCGGAGAGCCGCTGCACCGACAGGGGAAAGAGGTCGTAGGCCACGCCGTGGTTCTCGTGGGAAAAGACGGGGGACCCCGCCGCCGTCCCCCGGAGCAGCGCCCGATTTTCATTCCAGCCTGTCTGCATACCAGCCACACTCCCGCATCTGTCATTTTGCTTGGACAGGGACATGTATATGCGGGTTTGTCCCCGGCTATGACGCAATATGGACAGGAAAGAAAAAGACTGGTACAATTCCATTAAAACGAATGGAGGCGGATGAAATGGAGAACGGGGAGGCGCTGGACCGGGAGCTGGCGGAGATTCGGGAGAAGCTGGCCGGGCGGGGCCGGCTGGAGGCCATGCTGGCGGAGCTGGACGGGGAGCAGCAGGCCCTGTGGGAGCGGAAGCGGGCGCTGCGGGCGGAACTGGACAAGGAGCAGGCCGACGTGGACGCGCTGGAGGGAATGAGTCTGGCCGCCATCTGGCAGACCGTACTGGGCCGCCGGGAGGAGGCGCTGGACCGGGAGCACCGGGAGGCGGCCGCCGCCCGGGCCGACTACCAGTCCGCCGTGCGGGCCCTGGAGGATGTGGAGGGTCGCTGGCGGCAGACTCGGGAGCGCCTGCGGGCGCTGGACGGCCTGGAGGACCGCTGCCGGGCGCTGCTGGAGGAGAAGCGCCGCCGCATGGCCCAAAGCGACCCGGCCCTGGGCGGGCGCATCCGAGAGCTGGAGGAGAAGCTGGCCGCCTGCCGCAGTATGTGCCGGGAGATGGAAGAGGCCGTCCGGGCGGGCCGGCAGGCCGCCTTTGACCTGGACAGCGCCGGCGGCAAGCTGGAGAGCGCAGGGAGCTGGGGCGTGTACGACATGCTGGGGGGCGGGATGCTGGCCACGGCCATCAAGCACTCCCGGATGGACGAGGCCAGGGATCTGATGTACCAGGCCCAGTGCGCCCTGAGCCGGTTCCGGTCAGAGCTGGCCGACGTGAAGGTACAGGCCGACCTGGGCCTAGAGGTGGGGGCCTTCGAGACCTTCGGGGACTATTTCTTCGACGGATTTCTCTTCGACTGGATGGTGCAGAGCAAGATTCGGGACTCGCAGGACAGCGTGAACGAGACCCGCAGCCGGGTGGAGGCGGCGCTGGGCAAGCTGGAGGACCTGCGGGTCCGGACGGAGCAGGAGGCGGCCGCGCTGGAGGCCGAGCTGCGCCGCCTGACCGAGGAGGCATAAAAGAGCGGGGGACGCGTTTCGCGTCCCCCGCCGGTTTTGCCGCGCTACATGATGTCGCTGTCCACCAGGATGTTATCGGTGCCGTGCTCCTCAAATTCGCTGATATAGGCGTCGATCCGGGAGGCCAGCTCTTCGTAATTGCTCTCGTCGATGGGCACGTCGTCCATATCCCTGCGGGCCAGGTCTTCGGCCAGAATCTCGAAGAACACGTTGTCCTCGTAGTCCATGATGGCTTCGTGGATGCCGCCCTCCGCAAAGGCCCGGGAGGGGATGACCTCTCCGTTGTATACCTCGGCAACCACGCCCATGCCCTCGTCGGCGGCCTTGCTGAAGAGCAGGCTCTCCACCTCGTCGTAGTCCCGGATGCGGTCCTCGCCGCGGGTGGAATTGAGAATCCAGTTGCCGATATACGCCAGGTCCAGCAGACGGCGGTATTGCTTCTTGGTCAGCTCCAGTTTCATGGGATAACCCTCCTTTGCGGGGCGAACTGCCAAAAGGTCTGACGTGCTGGTAGCACACTCTTATTATATTATATTTTCCCCCGTTGTCAAACGCAACCGGCAGGGAAATTTGTGCTTGTGTTTGCGGGAATTTTCGCATATCATAGGTAAGAACAACTCGCCCCAGCGGCGAATTTTGGGGGTTTGCACGTTGGATACAAGACCCATTGGCGTTTTTGACTCCGGTCTGGGCGGCCTGACGGCTCTGCGGGAGCTGTCCCGCTTGCTCCCGGCGGAGGATATCATCTATTTTGGAGACACCGGCCGGGTGCCCTACGGCGGCCGCTCCCGGGAGACGCTCATCCGCTACGCCCGGCAGGATGTTGCCTTTCTGCGCACCTTCGACCTGAAGGGCATCGTGGTGGCCTGCGGTACTGTGTCGACCACGGCGCTGGACGTGCTGACGGCGGAGAATGACATCCCCATCTGGGGCGTGGTGGAGCCGGCGTCGGATGCCGCTGTCCAGGCCACGCGCAACGGGAAGATCGGCCTCATCGGCACCCAGGCCTCGATCCGAAGCGGCGCCTATGAGCGGCGCATCGCCTCCCTGCGGCCCGACGCCCAGGTGTTCGCCGCCGCCTGCCCGCTGTTCGTGCCTCTGGTGGAAAACGGGCGCTTCCGGCCCGGAGACCTGGTGGCGGAGACCGTGGCGGCGGAGTACCTCCAGCCGCTGAAGGCGGACGGCATTGACACGCTGATGCTGGGCTGCACCCATTACCCGCTGCTCAAGCGCGTGATCGGCGGCGTGATGGGGCCGGACGTGACGCTGGTGGATGTGGGCGAGCAGTGCGCCCGGCGGGTGGCCGGCACGCTCCGGGAGCGGGGGAGCCTGACGGGACCGGGTCGGACCGGTCGCTGCCGGTTCTTTGTCAGCGACAGCGTGGAGGGCTTTTCCGGCCTGGCGTCCATTTTCCTCCAGAGGGATGTGACGGAGGATGTGGAAAAGGTGGACATTTGGAACTATTGACGGTCCCTTTCGGACTTTACAATCGGATTTAAGTAGTATATAATAGCCCGCGCAATGCATTCTGAAAGCGTATCGAGGTAAATCGTTTATGGATAAAAGCGTCATCATCTCCATCAAGGGCACCCAGACCTACGAGGACGCCGAGCCTGAGACCATTGAGTTGGTCACCGAGGGGCGGCTTATGGACTGCGGCGACGAGGGCTATACGTTCAGTTATCAGGAGAGCGAGCTCACCGGACTGGAGGGGACCCTGACCACCTTCCAGGTCGAGCCCGACCGCATCACGCTCATGCGCATGGGCATGGTCAATTCTCAGATGGTGTTCCAACTGGGCAAGCGGCATTTCTCCATGTACGACACCCCCTATGGGGCGCTGTCCATTGGCATCAATACCCGCAAGATGCGGTCCAACCTGAACGAGGACGGTGGCGAGATCGAGATTGATTACGCCATCGAAATCGACCACGCGGTGGCGGGGGAGAACCTGTTCCGCATCAACGTGCGGGAAAAAGGGCCGCTGCTGCGGCAGTAGGCGGGGTCGATTTCGGACCCAAGCGTTTTGCGAAGCAAAACCTTGATGCCGGGCGAATTCACTTCGCCCGCGCAGATAAAATGGGGCGGGGGCCCCGCGGCGCCTGCGGCGTGGGGGAATCGACCATGCGGTGGCGGGGGAGAACCTGTTCCGCATCAACGTGCGGGAAAAAGGGCCGCTGCTGCGGCAGTAGCGGCCGGGGTGCCGCCGGGCGCTCTGGCGCTCTTAATTACAGAAGAAAAGGTGATCAAGACTATGTCGAACCTCATCCAGGCGGCCCGGGACCAGGTGGCCGAGCTCACGCAGAACGCCTATGAGAAGGCCGCCGCGGCCGGGGCTCTCCCCGCCGGGGCGGTGGTGCGGGGCAATGTGGATATCCCCAAGGAGGTCAGCCACGGCGACTACGCATCCTCCTTTGCCATGGCCGGGGCCAAGACCCTGCACATGGCGCCCCGGGCCATCGCCCAGGCTATCCTGGACCATCTGGACCTGAAGGGCTCCTACTTCCAGCGGGCCGAGATTGCCGGCCCCGGCTTTCTGAATTTCTACCTGGGCTCCCGCTGGTACGGCGAGGTGCTCTCCGACATCGAGCGGGAGGGCGCGGCTTACGGCCAGTGCGACGAGGGGCACGGGGAGAAGGTCATGGTGGAGTTCGTCTCCGCCAACCCCACCGGCCCCATGCACATGGGCAACGCCCGGGGCGGCGTGCTGGGCGACACCCTGGCCAACGTGCTCCGCCGGGCAGGCTGCCACACCTGGAAGGAGTTCTACGTCAACGACGCGGGCAACCAGATCCACAAGTTTGCCGAGTCCATCCACGCCCGCTATATGCAGCTCCTGGTGGGAGAGGAGAACTTCCCCCTGCCGGAAAATGCCTACCACGGCGATGACATCAAGGAGCTGGCCCAGGCCTTTTACGAGCTCCACGGCGACCGCTACCGGGACGAGCCGGAGGCGGTCTGGCTGGAGGATATGTCCCGCTTCGGCCTGGAGACCAACGTCCCCAAGATGAAGGAGGACCTGCGCCGCTATAAGATCGAGTACGACCAGTGGTTCTTCGAGTCCGAGCTCCACCAGTCCGGCTATATTGCCGAGACGGTGGGGATGCTCACTGAACGGGGCTGGACCTATGAAAAGGACGGAGCCCTTTGGCTCAAGACCACCGAGCTGCTCAAACAGAAGTATATGGCTGAGGGCAAGACCCGGGAGCAGGCCGACAAGCTGGACCTGAAGGACGACGTGCTGTGCCGGGCCAACGGCTTCTACACCTACTTCGCCGCCGACATCGCCTACCACCGCAACAAGCTGGAAAAGCGGGGCTTTGACAAGGCGATCAACATCTGGGGGGCAGACCACCACGGCCATGTGGCCCGTCTCCAGGCCGCCCTGGACGGCCTGGGCCTGGACGGCTCCCACCGGCTGATCATCGTGCTCATGCAACTGGTCAACCTGCTTCAGGACGGCAAGCCGGTGCGCATGTCCAAGCGCTCCGGTAAGGCCATCGCCCTCCACGACCTCTTAGACGAGGTCCCCGTGGACGCCGCCCGGTACTTCTTCAACTCCCGCTCCGCCACCAGTCCTGTGGACTTCGACCTGGACCTGGCGGTGCGGCAGGACTCCGACAACCCGGTGTATTACGTCCAGTACGCCCACGCCCGCATCTGCTCCCTGGTCGCCCGGCTTGCCGAGGAGGGGGACCAGGTGCCTGCCGCGGCCCAGGCCGACGCCGCCCTACTGGCCACCGCCGAGGAGAAAGCGCTGCTCAAGACCCTGTCCCAGCTCCCCGAGGAGATCCGCCTGGCGGCCCGGGACTACGATCCCTCCCGCATCAACCGCTATCTGGTGGGCCTGGCCGGGGACTTCCACCGCTTTTACAACGCCTGCCGCATCAAGGGCGAGGAGCCTGCGCTGCTCTCCGCCCGGCTCAAGCTGGCCGATACCGTGCGCTCCGTCATCGCCAACGGTCTGGACCTGCTGGGTGTGACCGCCCCGGAAAAGATGTGAATGTGACGAAAGAGGGCGTCCCGCTGGGGCGCCCTCTTTAACAAACTGGAAACAAATACTTAAATTTTCATTAAAGTACAAGAAAAGCCCTTGTAACATTTCAAAACCGTGCTATGATATCCCTCACGAAGGAGCGGCCCGCCTGGGGCCAAGGGACAACATTGGGTGAATATCATGAGAATGCTACAGTGGGTTGAGCTTTTCAACCTGTTCATCGCGGTTTTTTTCTTTACCGTCTATTTTTACCAGCTCTTCTATCTGGCGGTGGGGTTCGTCCGCAGGAAGCGGAAGGACCGCAGGCCCCCCGCCCGTCAGCACCGCTTCGCCGCCATCGTGGCGGCGCGCAATGAGGCGGGGGTCATCGGAGAGCTGATCCAGAGCCTACGGGCGCAGCACTACCCGGAGGAGCTGCTGGACATCTACGTCGTGGCGGACAACTGCACCGACGACACGGCCCGGGTGGCCCGCCAGGCGGGTGCGGCCGTCTACGAGCGGCACGACCAGACCCGGAAGGGGAAGGGCTATGCCCTGGACTACCTGTTCCACCGGCTGGCCGAGGAGGGCCGGGAGGATTACGAGGGGTACTTCGTCTTTGACGCCGACAATCTGGTGGACCCGGCGTTCACCGCCGAGATGAACCGGGTCTTTGACACCGGCAAATACGGTGCCATCACCTGCTACCGCAACTCCAAGAATTTTGGAAGCAACTGGATTTCGGCGGGCTACTCCATCTGGTTCCTGCGGGAGGCCCGGTTCCTCAATTTTCCCCGGATGCTGCTGGGCTCCAACTGCCACGTGTCGGGCACCGGCTTTCTGGTCTCCGCCGATGTGATCCGCCAGAATGGCGGCTGGCCCTATCACCTGCTTACCGAGGATATTGAATTCTCCGTGAGCTGCGCCCTGAAAGGGGTGCGCATCGGCTACTGCGACGGGGCGATGGTCTACGACGAGCAGCCCACCACCTTCCAGCAGTCCTGGGACCAGCGGCTGCGGTGGTCCAAGGGCTTTTACCAGGTGGACGTCAAGTACGGCCTGTCCCTGCTGAAGGGCTGCCTCCGGCCCGGCCGGAAGGGCTGGTCCTGCTATGACATGCTGATGACCGTGGCGCCGGGCATGCTGCTGACCCTGCTGGTGGTGGCCTTTAATCTCATCGTATGGGGGGCCTGCGTGACCCAGCCCGCCTATGTGGCCTGGCGGGTGATGCGCCTGACCAAGGGCTTTTTGGCCTCTACGGTGGTGAGCTTCTACGCGGGACTGTTTTTCTACGGCCTGCTGACGGTGTGCTGTGAGTGGAAGCAGATCCGGGAGCCCGGCTGGAAGAAGCTGGCCTATGTGTTCACCTTTCCTCTGTTTATGTTTACGTACATCCCCATTTCCCTGGCGGCACTGGTCCGCAAGGTGGAGTGGAAGCCCATCTACCACGGCAAGCAGCAGTTGGCCGGTGAATGAAACAGCCAGAAGGGGGCGGCTCTGCCGCCCCTTTTCTTGCTTTTTCCCCGCAGGATGTGATATACTTATCTACCGAATGAAACCTGCACAGACATTGAGGAGGAATTCCATATTATGGACCCCATTCCCTTATCCCTGCCGTTTTTGATGGACGGCGCCACCGGTACCGAGCTGCAAAAACGCGGCATGCCCCTGGGCGCCTGTACCGAGCAGTGGGCCCTGGAGCACCCGGAGGCCCTGCTGGAGCTCCAGCGCGCCTATGTGGAGGCGGGCGCCCAGGTGCTGGTGACTCCTACCCTGGGGGCCAATCGGGGCGCCCTGGAGAAATTCGGACTGGCCGACCGGGTGGAGGAGTACAATGCCCGCCTGACCGGCCTGACCCGGCAGGCGGCGGCAGGCCGCGCTCTGGTGGCCGGGGATCTGGGCCCCACGCTCCATGCCATCCCGCCCTATGGAGAGACCCCCTTCGAGGTGCTGGTGGGCTTCTATGCCGAGCAGGCCGCCGCCCTGGAGCGGGCGGGGGTGGACCTGTTCCTGGTGGAGAGCGTCATGGCCATGGCCGAGGCCCGGGCGGCCGTGCTGGGCATCCGGGAGTCGGGCAGCCGCAGGCCCATCCTGGTGACCTGCTACTGCGACGAGGAGGGCCGTACCCCCAGCGGCACCGACGTGCTGGCCTGCGCCATCGTCATGCAGGGCATGGGGGTGACCGCCTTCGGCCTCAACTGCGTGGACCCGGCGGTGGCGGAGGAGCAGCTTGCCCGTCTGCATCTATACACCGACCTGCCCCTCATCGCCGAGCCCAGCGCCGGGCTGCCCGACCTGACGTCGGGAAAGCCCGACTACCCGGACAATGCCGACGCGTTTGCCCGGCGGACCCCCCAGTGGGCGGCGGCGGGGGTGCGCATCTTCGGCGGGTGCTGCGGCACCGCCCCGGCTCACATTGCCGCCCTGGGACGGGCCATGGCCACCGTTGACTTTTCCGCTTTCCCGCCCGTGGAGAAGGACCCCGACGTCATTCCCTGCGCCAGCGAGAAGGAGGCCCGGTTCATCACCCCGGACGTGGACGTGGGGGAGACCATCCAGTGTACCGATCACCTGATGGAGGACATTCTGGAGGCCGAGGAGGAGCGCCCGGTGGGGGCGCTGAAGATCGAGGTGCTGGACACCGACGACCTGGAGATTTTCGCCCGGGAGCAGTACGCCGTCCGGGACGCCCTGTGCCTGTGGTCCGACGTGCCGGAGCTGCTGGAGGGGGCCCTGCGGGCCTATCAGGGACGAGCCTTCTACGACGGCACCGCTGAGCTGGAGCCGGAGTTTCTGGCGCGCATGTCGGAGAAATACGGACTGATCCTGCTCTGAGGCGGGATGGGGCTGTCAACTGGTAGAAATCCCTAAAAAACACCCGCCATCTTTGGCGGGTGTTTTTGAGGCTTCTTGCTCCGTGCCTCTTGACGGCCTGCCCACGATAGGGTATCATATTGGTGCACGTTGAAATTTGAACCACAACATATAGTGTGCTGTGGTGACAGGATGTTTCGCCCCGTGCAGGGGCGTTTTTTGATGCTTATGGGGAGGAGAGACAAAAAATGACCGTGACCAAGATCAAGAAAAGAGACGGCCGCCTGGTGCCCTTCGACCAGTCCAAGATCGCCGCCGCCATTACCAAGGCCTTTAACGCCACGTACAAGCCCGGCCAGGAGGAGGCGGCCCAGCGCCTGGCGGATCAGGTCCTGGCCCTGCTGGCCGAGGAGGGGGGCGCCTGCCCGGAGGTGGAGCACATCCAGGATCTGGTGGAGCAGGTGCTCATGGACAACGGGTACATCCAGACGGCCAAGGCCTACATCCTCTACCGCGACCAGCGCAGCCGCAGCCGGGAGATGAACACCCGGCTGATGAAGATCTACGGAGACATCACCTACACCGCCGCCAAGGACTCCGACATCAAGCGGGAAAACGCCAACATCGACGGCGACACCGCCATGGGCGCCATGCTCAAGTTCGGCTCCGAGGGCGCCAAGCAGTTTTACGATATGTTCGTCCTCGATCCAGAGCACGCCCGGGCTCACCGGGAGGGGGACATCCACATCCACGACCTGGATTTCCTCACCCTCACCACCACCTGCTGCCAGATCGACATCCAGAAGCTCTTCGCCGGGGGGTTCTCCACCGGCCACGGCACCCTGCGGGAGCCCAACGACATCTCCTCCTACGCCGCACTGTGCTGCATCGCCATCCAGTCCAACCAGAACGACCAGCACGGCGGCCAGTCGGTGGTCAACTTCGACTACGGCATGGCCGACGGCGTGCGCAAGACCTTTGTGCGCATGTACCGGCAGAATCTGGCCCGCGCCCTGATGCTCCTGTGCGGGGACGAGGACCCGGAGGCCAGACTGAAGATGCTCCAGGGCGAGATCCAGGAGGAGACCGGCCTTGCGCCCACCCTGGCCGACTGCGAGGACTACTTTGCCGCCGAGCTGCCCCGGCTGGCCCCCTTCGGGGAGGAGGGCGAGCTGAAAAAAGCACAGCGGTTCGCCCACGCCCGGGCCGTCAAGGAGACCGACCGGGCTGCCTATCAGGCCATGGAGGCCCTCATCCACAACCTGAACACCATGCACTCCCGGGCCGGGGCTCAGACCCCCTTCTCCTCCATCAACTACGGCACCGACACCTCCCCCGAGGGCCGCATGGTCATGAAGAACATCCTGCTGGCCACCGAGGCCGGGCTGGGCGGCGGCGAGACCCCCATCTTCCCCATCCAGATCTTCCGGGTGAAGTCCGGGGTCAACTATGAGCCGGGGGACCCCAACTACGACCTGTTCCAGCTCGCCATCCGCTGCTCGGCCAAGCGGCTGTTTCCCAACTTCTCCTTTATCGACGCTCCCTTCAATCTCCAGTACTACAAGCCCGGCCACCCCGAGACCGAGATCGCCTATATGGGCTGCCGCACCCGGGTCATCGGCAACGTCCACGACCCGGAACGGGAGATCTGCAACGGCCGGGGCAATCTGAGCTTCACCACCATCAATCTGCCCCGGCTGGCCATCAAGGCCAAGGGCGACGTGAACGTCTTCTTCGAAGGGCTGGACCGGATGCTGGACCTGTGCGTGGAGCAGCTTCTGGAGCGGTTCGAGATCCAGTGCCGTAAGCATGTGTATAACTACCCCTTCCTCATGGGGCAGGGGGTGTGGCTGGATTCGGACAAGCTGGACTGGAACGACGAGGTGCGGGAGGTGCTCAAGCACGGCACCCTGTCGGTGGGCTTCATCGGCCTGGCCGAGTGCCTCAAGGCCCTGGTGGGCGTCCACCACGGCGAGAGTGAGAAGGCCCGGGTGCTGGGCCGGGAGATCGTCGCCCACATGCGCGCCCGGATGGACGCCGAGAGCGCCGGGCGTGGCCTGAACTTCTCTCTGTTGGCCACCCCCGCCGAGGGGCTCTCCGGCCGGTTCGTCCGCATCGACAAGGAAAAGTACGGTACCATCCCCGGCGTCACTGACCGGGACTACTACACCAACTCCTTCCACGTGCCGGTGTATTTCCCCATCTCCGCCCATGAGAAGATCGCCATCGAGGCCCCCTACCACGCCCTGACCAACGCCGGGCATATCACCTACATCGAGATGGACGGCGACCCCTGCGACAATCTGGAGGCCTTCGAACGGGTCATCCGGGATATGAAAGAGCACGGCATCGGCTACGGCAGTGTGAATCACCCGGTGGACCGGGACCCGGTGTGCGGCTTTTCCGGCATCATCGGGGATCAGTGCCCCGGCTGCGGCCGGACCGAGGCCGACGGCGTGCCCTTCGAGCGCATCCGCCGCATCACCGGCTATCTGGTTGGTACCCTGGACCGCTTTAACAACGCCAAGCGGGCCGAGGAGCGCGACCGGGTGAAGCACTCGGTCTGAGAAAGGAAGAACGGACATGGAACAGGCGGCGGTCCGCCTCAAAAAAGGGGAGGGCCGGTCCTTTAAGGCCGGCGGCCCCTGGATTTACGACAACGAGATCGACCTTCTCACCGGCCCCTGGGAAAACGGCGGGCTGGTGCGCATCGAGGACTACAACGGCTATGTGCTGGGCCACGGCTTCGTCAACACAAACTCTGCCATCACCGTGCGGGCCCTTTCCCGCCGGGCCGACGCCGTCATCGACGAGGCCTTCCTGGACCGGCGGGTCCGGGCGGCCTGGCAGTACCGGAAGGACACCGTGGACACCGCCTGCTGCCGCCTCATTTTCGGGGAGGCCGACTTTTTGCCCGGCCTGGTGGTGGACAAGTTCTCCGACGTGCTGGTGGTGGAGTCCCTGGCCCTGGGCATCGACCGGCTGAAGGGGACCATCCTCCGCCTGCTGACGCGGGCCCTGGCCGAGGACGGCATTCACATCCGGGGCGTCTATGAGCGCAGCGACGCCAAGGTGCGGCTCAAAGAAGGCATGGAGCGGGTGAAGGGCTTCCTGTCCGAGCCGTTCGACCCCAAGGTGGAGATCGTGGAGAACGGCTTGCAGTACGTTGTGGACGTGGCCGAGGGACAGAAAACCGGCTTCTTCCTGGACCAGAAGTACAACCGGTTGGCCATCCAGCCCCTGGCCCGGGGCGGTCGGGCCCTGGACTGCTTTACCCATACCGGAGCCTTCGCCCTCAACGCCGCCAAGGGCGGCGCGGCAGAGGTGCTGGGGGTGGACGCCTCGGAGACCGGGGTGCTGCAGGCCCGGGAGAACGCTGCCCTCAACGGCATGGACGGACAGGTGGGCTTCACGTGCCGCGACGTGTTTGACCTGCTGCCTGAGCTGGAGCGGCGGGACGAGCGGTTCGACCTGGTGATTCTGGACCCGCCCGCCTTCACCAAGTCCCGGGCCTCGGTCAAAAAGGCGGTCCGGGGTTACCGGGAGATCAACCGCCGGGGGATCGCCCTGGTGCGGGATGGAGGCTATCTGGCCACCTGCTCCTGCTCCCACTTCATGACGCCGGAGCTCTTCGCCCAGACCGTGGGAGAGGCTGCCCGGGACGCCCGCCGACGGCTGCGGCAGGTGGAGTACCGCACCCAGTCCCCCGATCACCCTATCCTCTGGGGGGCGGATGAGTCCTATTACCTGAAGTTTTATATCTTCCAGGTCTGCGATGACCGATAAAAAACGCCCCCGGCGGCCGCCGGGGGCGTCTTCCAGTCCCGGACGCTTGTGCCCGGGAAAAAAGAAGGGTATAATGAAAGAATCGCAAAAGGAGGGACGCGCCGTGCGCATCGCCAATACCATCTCCGACTCCATCGTGGACGGCCCCGGTCTGCGGCTGACGGTCTTCGCCCAGGGCTGCCCCCACCGCTGCCCCGACTGCCACAACCCGGAGACCCACGACCCGGCGGGGGGACGGGAGGCGGAGTTGGCGGAGCTCATCGCCCTGTTGGACACCAACCCGCTGCTCCAGGGGCTGACCCTGTCCGGCGGCGACCCCTTCCTCCAGGCGGCGGAGTGCGCCGCTCTGGCCCGGGCGGCCCGGGACCGGGGTCTGGACGTGTGGACCTACACCGGCTGGACCTATGAGCAGCTTTTGACGGAGGGCGACCCGGACCGGCTGGCCCTGCTGGACGCCACCGATGTGCTGGTGGACGGCCCCTTTGTAGCGGCCCGGAAGTCCTATGCCGCCCTGTTCCGGGGCTCGGACAACCAGCGGCTCATCGACCTAAGAAAAACCGAACGGGAGGGCCGGGTGGTCCTGTGGACCCGGCCCGACCCGCTGGCTCACTTTACGGTGCCGGAATCCTGAACAGAGAGGAGCGAGCAGCCGATGACCATCGGTGATTTTGAGCGGAGGTTCATGGACCACACCCCCGTCCTGATGGACGTGCGGGCCCACTACGCCGTGCTGGTGCCCCTGGTGGAGTGGCAGGGGGAGCCCTATCTGCTCCTGGAGGTCCGCTCGGAGACGCTGAACCGCCAGCCGGGGGAGGTCTGCTTCCCCGGCGGCCGGATGGAGCCCGGTGAGGGGCCCACCCAGTGCGCCTTCCGGGAGACCCGGGAGGAGCTGGGCATCCCCGCCTCGGCCATCCGGCCCATCGCCCGGCTGGACGAGCTCCACCACCGGGACGGCACCCTGCTCCACCCGGTGCTGGCCCAGGTGGACGCCGGGGCGGTGGTCCACATGTCGGCCAGCCACGCCGAGGTGAAGGAGACCTTTCTGGCGCCGGTGCGCTTTTTTCGGGAGAATCCGCCTCAGGTGTACCACTACCCCCTGCGGGCCGAGGTGGGGGAGGACTTCCCCTACCACCTCATCGGCTTCGACCGGGGCTACCGCTGGCGGGCGGGGGGGATGGAGGTGCCCATCTGGAGCTATCGGGGCCACGCCGTCTGGGGCCTTACCGCCCGCATCATCAAGCACCTGATGGAGCAGCTTGCAGAAGGGGAAGAGAGTAATACTCCACCAGTCGCCGCACCGTAAAACCGCTGGAGGCATACAGGCGGCGGGCCCGCTCATTGCCGCCGTCCACCTCCAGCAGCACGTGCCGTTTGCCACGCAGAGGGGCCAGCCCGTCCAGCAGGGCGGCCATAAGCCCGCCGCCCAGGCCCTGCCCTTGGAGCGCGGGGTCTACCGCCACGCCGAAGATAGACAGGGCCTCTCCCCGGAGGTTGACACAGGCGGCGCCCGCCAGGCGGCCTTGCCGCTCCAGCACCCGGCAGAGGATGCCCTCCTGCAGACAGCCGGCGGCCATTCCGCCATTGCCGGGGAAGGCGGCGGAATAGAGGACTTCCAGGGCGGAACGGTCGGTCTCCTGTGCCGGGCGAAGGGAGACCGAGACGCGGGGCGCGGCATGGGCGCCGCCGTAGTACATCAGATATTCGGAGTGGTCCAGGGCTAGGCCCCAGTGGGAGGCCACGGCACGGCCGTCGCTGCTGTCCCCCTGGCAGGGGAACAGCAGCCGCCGGCAGCCGGCGGGCCGCAGGACGGCGACCGCCTCCTGAAGCAGAGCGCGGAAGATCCCCTGCCGGCGGCAGGACGGACGGACGCAGGCGCTGATCTCCGCGGTGTCGGCGGTTGGCAGGAAGACGGACAGCGAACCCACCGGCCGGCCCCGGTCCAGAGCCTGGAAGTAGCTGGGCATCTCGGGGCAGACATGAAAGGAATGGTCCGGATTTTCCAGCCGGTCGAAGCCGTCTGGAGCCGTCCGTGCAGTGATGGCGCGGATTTCCATGAGGGTCATCTCACTTTCACGATGGATGGATGCAAAAACCAGTATACCACGCAAGGGGGACGGATTACCATAGAGCGGACAGAGCGGCTGGGGCGCTATACCCTGGTACAGACGGCGGACTGCTTCCCCCTGGGGGGCGACACCCTGGCCCTGGGGGACTTTGCCACCCTGCGGCGGGGCTGGCGGGTGTGTGATCTGGGCTGCGGCTCCGGGGCGCTGGGGCTGCTTCTGCTGGAGCGGGAGCCCAGCCTGGCCCTCACCGGTGTGGAACGGAACCCGGCCGCCGCTGCGGTGGCGGACCGGAACTTTCGGGAAAACGGCGTGGAAGGGCGCGTCTGCGCCGGGGATCTGCGGGACCCGGAACTGCTGCCCGCCGGCAGTTTTGACCTAGCGGTGTCCAACCCGCCCTGGTTCCGGGAGGGCGGCGGGGCGTCCGGCGGGTCCGCCCGGATGGAGCACGCCTGTACCCTGGACGAGCTGTGCGCTGCCGCCGGGCGGCTGGTGCGAAACGGCGGGCGCTTTGCCCTGGTCCACCGGCCGGAGCGGCTGGCCGACCTGCTGGAGGCCTTGCGGTCCCATGGGCTGGAGCCCAAGCGGCTGCGGCTGGTCCAACACCGGGCGGATGCCCCGCCCTCGGCGGTGCTGGCCGAGGCTGTCCGTCAGGGCAGGCCGGGGCTGGAGATTCTGCCCGCCCTGCTGCGCACCCCATGAAATTGACCGAGGAGGAGACAATATGCCCGGAACCTTGTACCTGGTCCCCACCCCCATCGGCAACCTGGGAGATATCTCCCGGCGGATGGCCGATACCCTGGCGGCGGTGGACTTCATCGCCGCTGAGGACACCCGTGTCACCGTGAAGCTACTCAATCATCTGGGGCTGAAAAAGCCGATGCTGAGCTATTACCGGCACAACACCGGCGCCAGCGGGGCGGCGGTCCTCAGCCGCCTTCTGGCGGGCGAAGACTGCGCTCTGGTCACTGACGCGGGCACCCCTGCGGTCAGCGACCCCGGCGAGGAGTTGGTGGCCCAGTGCGCCGCCGCCGGTGTGAGCGTGGTTTCCATCCCGGGACCTTGCGCCCTGGTCACCGCGCTGGCGGCCTCGGGCCTGCCCACCGGCCGGTTTACCTTTGAGGGATTTTTGGCTATGAACAAGAAAAATCGCCGGGCCCACCTGGAGCAGCTCCGGGGTGAGCAGCGGACCATGCTGTTCTACGAGGCGCCCCACAAGCTGACGGCCACCCTGCGGGATCTGCGGGATACCTTTGGCCCCGAGCGGCGTATCTCTCTGTGCCGGGAGCTCACCAAGCTCCACGAGGAGGTCCGCCGCACCACCCTGGGCGAGGCGGCCGCGTGGTATGAGGAAAACCCGCCCAAGGGGGAGTTCGTCCTGGTGGTGGAGGGGGGCTGCCCGCCCGCAGAGGACAGTGCCACCCTGGAGGACGGGCTGGCACGGCTGCTTGCTCTGCAAGGCCAGGGCTGCTCCCTGAAGGACGCCGCCCGGCAGGCGGCGGCGGAGCTGGGACTTCCGCGCAAGGCCCTTTATGACCGGGCGGTGTCGTCGAAGAAGGACGAATGAGCGGCGACATCCCTATTATGTAATAAAATGGAAAGCATAATTATACAATCAGTATATATATTTTGCAATATAACCTCTGATTATAGCAGGACCTGCGGGGCCCGGAGCGGATCAGACAAAAGAAAAAGTCACTGGAAATCCGCACCACCTGGATTTCCGGTGACTTTTTCTTTGCAAAAACTTTACTTGCTCATCAGCTCACGGATGCAGTTGGGGCAAACGTTTTTCCCCTTAAAATTAATTACATCCTTGGCATCATCGCAGAAGATGCAGGCCGGCTGATACTTTTTGAGGACGATGGATGCACCATCCACATAGATCTCCAGCGAGTCTTTTTCGGCGATATCGAGAGTGCGCCGCAGCTCGATCGGCAGCACGATGCGCCCAAGCTCATCTACTTTACGTACAATTCCGGTTGACTTCATGGCAGAAACCCCTTTCCAGATAAAGGCAACAATTTTCCCACAAATAGACCAATATCTGACAGTATTATAACATGGAGTATAGAAATGTCAATTGGTAAATGGAAAATATTTGTGAGAAATCTTGCCAAATTTATCCTAAAACCGGAAGGCATGTTTCTACGTTTCGCCACGTATGATGAAGGCTGAGGGGAGTGTGGGACATGGCGATGTCGATCATTTGGACCGGGATGGTCCTGGTATCCATCCTGTGCGGACTGGCGACGGGCCGCGGACCGGCGGTGGCCACGGCCGCCCTGGACGGGGCGGCGGCGGCGGTGGAGCTGTGCCTCTCCCTGGCGGGTGTGCTGTGCCTGTGGATGGGGGTCATGGAGATCATGCGGCGCTCCGGCCTGTCCCAGAAGCTGTCCCGGCTGCTGATGCCGGTGCTCCGGCGGCTCTACCCCGCCTTCGCCCGGGACAGGGAGGTGATGGACACCATTGCGGCCAATGTGTCGGCTAATTTGCTGGGGCTGGGCAACGCTGCCACGCCCCTGGGTCTGGAGGCCGCCCGGAAGATGAGCCGCAGGACCCCGGGTGTGGCCAACGACGCGCTTTGCATGCTGGTGGTGTGCAACACCGCCTCCATCCAGCTTATCCCCACCACCGTGGCGGCGGTACGGGCCGGAGCCGGGTGCGCCGCACCCTTCGATATCCTGCCCGCCACCTGGCTGGCCTCGGCCATCTCGGTGAGCGTAGGTATCCTGGCGGCCAAGCTCTTCGCAAAGATCTGGAGGACATGATATGGATCTCATCTTCACCATGCTGGTGCCCCTTATCATCGCCGTGGTGGCCCTGTACGGCATGCTGCGGCGGGTGGACGTATACGACGCCCTGGTCCAGGGGGCGGGAGACGGCCTTGGGGTCCTGATCCGCATCGTACCGCCCCTCATCGGCCTGCTGACGGCGGTGTATATGCTCCGAGCTTCCGGCGCCCTGGAGCTGGCGGGGGAGGCACTCTCTCCGGTGCTGGCCCGGCTGGGCATCCCCGTGGAGACCATCGCCCTGCTGCTGGTCCGGCCGGTCAGCGGCAGCGCTGCCCTGGGGGTGGGGGCCGAGCTCATCCAGACCTATGGGCCGGACTCCCTCATCGGCCGGACGGCGGCGGTGATGCTGGGTTCCACCGAGACCACCTTTTACACCATAGCCGTCTATTTCGGGGCAGCGGGCATTGTCAAGACCCGCTACGCAGTCCCGGCCGCCCTCTGCGCCGACCTGGCGGGGTTTATGGCGGCCGCCTGGGCGGTGCGGGTGCTGTTTGAGTGAAAACAAAAGGGCTCCGGCGGCCGCCGGGGCCCTTTTACGCGGCCTTGGGCCGGCGCAGAGACAGTCCGGCCAGCAGAGCCCCGGCGGCGCACAGGGCGGCGCAGAAGAGCAGCATCCGATCTACGCCCCAGCGGTCCAGTACCTGCCCGGCCAGCAGGCTGCCCAGCACGCCGCCCAGACCGTTGGAGGCGACCATCATGATGGTCTGGCCCCGGACCCGGTCCCCGGCGGGGACCGACTCGTTTACGTAGTATACCGAGGAAGGGGTGAACAGGCCATAACCCAGCATCTGGAAGGACTGCACCAGACAGACCCAGAGGTAGCTGGGGGCCAGCAGCAGCCCCACGGCCTTCAGCCCGCCGCAGGCCAGGCTGACCATCAGCAGACGGGCGCTGCCCCAGCGCCGCAGCAGGCGCTGAAAGAGGAAGGCGGTGGGCAGCTCGCAGGCCGCCATGACGAACAGGGCGGCGCCCAGGTCGGGCTGTGTCCCGCCCCGGTCCAGCACCACGTTGACCAGAAAGTTGGACATGGGCAGGATGCCGGTAAGGCCGCACAGGACCCCCAGCAGCATGAGGGTGAACCGGGGATTGTGCCGCAGCAGATAGAGGGCGGAGTGGGGCCCGGAGGCCTCCGCCCCTGGGGCGGGGGCCTCGGCCCGGAAGGGGGGATAGGTGCCCACCAGGAGGATCTCCAGAATGACCAGGGCGGTATGGGTGATCAGCACCGACTCCACCCCCCAGCGGCCCACCTGGAGCCCCAGGACCACACAACACACGGCATAGGCGAAGGAGCCGATGCCCCGGCCCAGGCTGTACCGAATGGGCGCCCCGGCGTTGATGAATTGGATGGCCATGGCGTCCATCAGAGGATAGGCGGACAGCTCCAGTCCGCCGATGACGACGAATACCGCCAAAGTTCCGGCCATGCCCATGGGGAGGAGGGTGAAGATCACTCCGGCGACGAAGCTGAGGCCCAGGGAGGCAGAGACGATGTACTTGAGGGGAATGTGGGGGTGGCGGTCGGCAAAGCCGCCCAGCGCGGGCTGGCAGACGATGCCTGCCAGGCAGCGCACGGCGATGATGAGGCCCACCTGGCCGTTGGAGAAGCCGCGGCCTTGGAGCAGCGCGGCCTGGTAGGCGCAGATGGCGGCAAACATGGCCCAGAAACCGGCCTGCATGGCGATGTAGTGGTAATCCAGGCGACGGGCGGAGGGGAGAGCCTTCAAACAGACACCTACTTTACGATTCAATCGGATTTTTGATGTTCGGCGGCCGCGCCGGCGCCGGCGGGCAGGGGGCGCTGTACGGCGGGCGGACCGCTTTCGGCGGGGTCGGCCTCCGGAGTGGGGAGAAACTCGAACAGGGCGTCCTGCGCTACGCTGCCGGTGGTGTACAGCACCAGCACCAGATCGGGCTTGAGCCAGTCCACGTAGGTCAGCAGATTTTCGTGAAAGTAGCGCAGGTCCACGGTGATGAGCTCAGAGCAGCCCAGGGCCAGGAAGGGGGTCATGGCACAGGCGTAGGAGTCCCGCAGCAGCAGGATGCGGGGCCCGTCCTCGTCTGTGTGGTTGTAGATGCGGGCCAGGGGGTAGTCGCCCCCAGCGTAGAGTGTGTAGGGGTTGCCGCCAAAGTAGTCCTTCTCCTCCAGGCGTTCGGGGAAGAGGAGGGACTCCTCGAAGGGGCCGGTGCGCTCAATCTCGTAGATGGGCACCGAGTAGGTGAAATCAGTCTCAAAGACGGGCTTCCACAGCTCGATGCCGTCCACCCCGCCGTAGAGGGTGCCCACCCGCTTGCCCAGGCTGCCCAGGAACCAGTCCTCCCAGGCCTCCACGGTGAACTGGGAAGGGTCGCTGTACTCGGCCGGGGTGGAATAGCCGTAGTCGGACGCCAGAAGCTCGAACAGCGCGCCGCAGGCGGTGAAGGCCGCCTCGGGGGTCCAGTGGTGGTCGGTGGCGAAGAACCAGGAGCTCCAGTCCCGGTCCTCCATGGCGGCGAACAGGTCCCGGAAGTCCACATAGTCCACACCATGGACCTCCAGCTCGGCCAGCAGGGCGTCGGCGTAGTCGTTGCTGTGATCTGTCACCCCCGCGGGCAGGCGGTCGTCCTCCGGCGCCACCTTGCCGGGGGCCTGGAGGTAGAGCAGGGGGATGTCCCGCTTGCCAAGCTGGTCCCGCAGCCGGGCCAGGGCCTTACCGTGGGAGGCGGTGTCCGCCTCCTCGGCGTTGACGAAGGTGAGGGTGCCGTCGGTGAGCCGGACCACCGAATAGCGGGGGTCGGCGTCGTCCACCACCTGCCGCTGGGTCAGGCGCTGGGCGGCGCCGTAGAGCTGGATGAACAGGTGATTGCGGTCCAGCAGGGAGTTGGCGGCGGGTTCGGCGGCGGCGATTTTTTCCTGAACGGCGTCCAGCAGGGGAGTGGGCTTCACCGCCTCAGCCTGTCCGGAAATGCCCGGCGCAGAGCGGCCCAGGTCCCGGGACAGGCGGGTGACGTAAGCGGCGCTCCGCTGGGGCAGGAGTACGCCCGCCCGCTCCGGACCGGGGGCGTAGAGACCGGAGAAAAGAAAGACCGCCCCGGCCAGCAGGGCGGCCAGAAAGAGAACGGCCCCCCAGGATTCGCGGTTTGCCATGGTGGACCTCCTCTAGAAATTGAAGTAGATGAAGGGGTTATAGGTGCCCTTCACCAGATAGGCCGCCGCCGCCAGCAGGACGGTGAGCAGGGTCAGGGAGTAGACCGCCCCCCACATGGGCAGGACGTGGGCGGCGTAGCGGCGCAGATAGCCGCCCACCCGCACGGACAGCCACCGGGCCACGGGAAAAGCGAACAGCGCGGCGAAGAGCAGCACTACAGCGTACTGCCGCAGGTAGTAGCCCGCCCGGTCCAGCGGGTCGGGCTGGGCGCCAAAATGGAACATGGCCGCCCAAAACCGCCCGGCAGCGCTCAGGTCGTCGGCCCGGAAGAGGACCCAGCCGAAGTTGACCAGCAGGAAGGTGAACACTCCTTTCAGGGGCCGGGGCAGCCACTCGCCAGCATGCCAGAATTTTTCCAGGCACAGCAGGACGAAATAGTACAGCCCCCAGCACACGAAGGTCCAGTTGGCCCCGTGCCACACGCCGGTAAGCAGCCAGACTACGAACAGATTCCGCAGCAGCTTCCAGCTTTGGTCCACCCGGGAGCCGCCCAAAGGGATGTAGACGTAGTCCCGGAACCAGGAGGACAGGGAGATGTGCCAACGCCGCCAGAACTCGGTGATGGAGGTGGAGAGATAGGGGTAGTTAAAGTTTTCCAAAAAATGAAAGCCAAACATCCGGCCCAGGCCGATGGCCATGTCGGAGTAGCCGGAAAAGTCAAAGTAGATCTGAAGGGTATAGCACAGCGAGCCCAGCCAGGCGAAGGGCATGGACAGGCCGACGCCGACCGTCCCCCAGGCGGCGTCGGCAATGCTGGCCAACTGGTTGGCCAGCAATACCTTCTTCCCCAGCCCCACCACGAACCGGCAGCACCCGGCGGAGAAATCCGCCCAGTTCTCCCGGCGGTGGAGGATCTCTTCCGCGATGGTGGAGTATTTGACGATGGGCCCGGCGATGAGCTGGGGAAAGAAGGAGATATACAGCCCCAGGTCCGCAAGGCTGCGCTGGACCCGGGTCTCGCCCCGGGCCACGTCAAAGACGTAGCTCATGGCCTGGAAGGTAAAAAAGGAGATGCCGATGGGCAGGCCAATGACCGGAACGGGGACCGAAAGACCCAGCCGGCCCAGGTTGGTCAGGGTGAAGGTGAGGTACTTGAAGACAAAGAGCAGCCCCAGGTTGCAGACTGCCGCCGCCGCCACCGGCAGCCGGACGCTCCGGCAGCGGCACAGCCGGGCGTGAACCCAGAGGCCGAAGCCGTAGTTGGCCGCGATGGAGGCCGCCATGACCAGCACAAACCAGGGCTCCCCCCAGGCGTAAAAAAGCAGGGAGGCCGCCAGCAGGAAGAGATTCTGCGCCCGACGCAGGCCCCGGAGGGGGATGTAATAGACCACCAGGACAATGGGCAGGTAGGCGAAGAGAAAGACCGAACTGGAGAAGAGCATGGGTGGCAGACTCCTTATGGGTTACGTAATGTAGGCTCCCACCACCGGGAGCTTCCGCAGCGCCCGTGCGGTGCCGGCGGCGCAGAAGAAGACCGCCAGGGACAGCAGCGGCGCCGACAGCCAGGGGGTGAAGCGGAGGGTAGTCAGGCCGAAATGGTTGAGGAGCATGAGAAAAAAGACGTGGCTCAGATAGACGCCGAAGGAGCAGTCGGACAGGCCTGCCACCCGGCTGGGGCGGAGGCGGCATTGCCTGCACAGCAAAAACAGGGCGCAGGCGGTGCAGGCCACGTTGGGGGTGAGGTAGCCGTATACGTCGCCCCCCAGCGCCAGGGTGGCGGCCAGACCGGACAGACCCAGGGTGTAGACGGCGTACCGGACATGGGGCCTCAGGTCATAGGTCCGCAGGTAGTACCCCGCCACGTAATAGCCCGGATAGCCCCCGATGAGGGGAAGGTCAAGCTGCTTGAGCCAGCTTTGCGCTCCGACGCTGGGAAAGTAGCTCAAAACGGTGGGGAGCAGCAGCCCCGCCAGGAACCAGAGGGCCAGCAGCCACTCCAGCTCCCGTCGGGAGCAGCCCCGGACCAATCCCCGGAGGACGGGGGTGAGCAGGTACAGACCCAGCAGCATGTAGAGATACCACAGGTGATACTCCGTCTGCCCCCGCAGAGTGAGCAGCAGGGCGTTCCGCACGCCCGCCGCCCCGGCGTTGCGAAAGTAAATGAGATTGTAGAAAAAACCCCAGGCCAGCAGGGCGGCGAGGATGCGGGGCAGACGGCCCCGGAGCAGGAAGCGAACGGTCAGCGGCTTATTCGGGTCCAGCAGGAAAGCGCCCGACAGCAGGACGAAGACCGGCACGCACCAGCGGGTCAGCCCGTCCCAGGCCATCAGCGCCGTCCACTCCGCCGAGCCCTCCTCCGCCAGGGCCAGCCAGGTGGTGGAGGTGTGGAGCAGGACCACGGCAAAGGTGGTCAGGACCCGCAGCAGGTCGGCCCAGGCCAGACGTCCCGTCCGCCCGTCCGTGGGGCGCTCCAGCAGGGTATCCATGGGGAGGACCTCCTTTGGGTCAGGTGATGTAGCGGCCCACCACCGGGATCTTGTGGAGGAGCCAGGATACGGCGAAGCTGGGCACCGCGATGGCCAGAGTCAGCAGAGGCACCGCCAGCGCCGGAGTGATGGGCGGATTGGACAGGCCGAAGTAACGCAGCAGGGTGAGGAAGACCACGTGGACCAGATAGACGCCGAAGGTGTAGTCGGCGGCATGGCTGACCCGGGCCCGGCGGGAGCGCTCGTCGCTGAGGCCCAGCACATACCGGAACAGGACAAACACGGCCACCGACATGGCGCACACGTTGGGGGTGAGGTAGCTCATCATCAGGCCGTTGAACTCTCCCGGGCCGTTGCCCGCGTTGAGGGCGGCGGAGCCCCATACCGTGGCGGCCGCCCCGGCGACGCCCAGCACGTAGATCAGGCCCTCTGCCACCCGGCCCAGGGTGTACTCCTTCAAATAGTACCCCGCCACGAAGTACCCCACGTAGGCCAGGGGCGGGTAGGCCAGGGTGAAGTTGAGGTAGAGCTTGTTGGCGTAGAGCTCCACCGTCTGGCTGCCCCGGAGCCGCAGGAACAGGGGCAGCACATAGACGAAGAGAAAAACCACCAGAAAGAACCAGTGGAAATCGCTGCGCCTGGCGCCCCGGACGAAGGCGCGGAGCAGGGGGGTGAGCAGATAGAGCCCCGCTACCATATACAAAAACCACAGATGGGTGGGCACGCTGCCCAGCACCACGGCGTACAGGGCGTCCAGCACCCCCCGCAGGGTGAGGCCGCGGAAGAGGGCGGTGTTCATCAGGGCATAGACCACGCCCCAGAACACCAGGGCCACGACCACCCGCAGCAGATAGCGGAACAGCAGGTGGGGCCAGGCGAGGGACTTTTTGGGGTCCAACAGGAACATGCCCGAGCACATGACAAATACCGGGACGCACCAGTGGGCCAGGCAGTCCCAGGCGTTGAGGAGGTTCCAGTCCGCGGTCCCGGCGGGGAGGGACTCCAGCCAGCCGCCGGAGACGTGGACCACGATGACGGCCAGACAGGCGAACACCCGCAGCAGATCGGCATAGGCCAGCCGGCCCTGGTCGCTTCTTGCCATGGGTTACGGTTTGGGCTTCCGGTCGGGGATGATCTCGATCCAGTAGCCGTCGGGGTCCTCGATGAAATAGATGCCCATAGCCGGGTTTTCAAAGCAGATGCAGCCCATCTCCCGGTGCTTGGTGTGCCAGACGTCGAATTCGTCGGTGACGAAGGCCAGGTGAAACTCCCCCTCACCCAGATCATAGGCCTCCGTGCGGTCCTTCAGCCAGGTCAGCTCCAGCTCAAAGCCGGTGACCCCGTCCCCCAGATAGACCAGCCGGAAGGAGCCGTCCTTGGCGTTGATCTCTCGGGTGGGGGCCAGGCCCAGGGCGTCCCGGTAGAAGTTCAGGCTGCGGTCCAGGTCCAGTACGTTGAAATTTTCATGGGCAAAACGAATCATGTCTCTTTCTCCTTTCCAAATCAGGGACCGCGCATCTGCTCGGCGATGCGGCGGCCCGTGGGCGTGGCGGCGATGCCGCCGCCTCCGGTCTCCTTCAGAGCGGTGGGCATCTGGTCCCCCACCGCCCGCATGGCGTCAATGACCTCGTCGCAGGGGATGGGGCTGGCCGCCCCGGCCAAAGCCAGTTCGGCGGCAGACAGGGCATTCATGGCCCCGATGACGTTGCGGCCTACGCAGGGCAGCTCCACCAGCCCGGCCACCGGGTCGCACACCAGACCCATCAGGTTTTGCAGGGCCGTGGCGCAGGCGGCGGCCATCTGCTCCGGGCTGCCGCCCAGCAGGTGGACCAGGGCGGCGGCGGCCATGGCTGAGGCGGAGCCCACCTCGGCCTGACAGCCCCCCTCCGCCCCGGCGATGGAGGCCCGGGTGGCGATGACCTGCCCGAAGCCGGCGGAGACGTAGAGTGCCCGGAGAATCTCCTCGTCGGAGAGGGCGTATTTCGCCTGCACCGGCAGCAGCACCGCCGGGAGCACGCCGCTGGCCCCCGCGGTAGGGGCGGCCACGATGCGGCCCATGCAGGAATTGCACTCGGCCACCTTGAGGGCGGTGGCCATGACCTGGGTGACGAAGGCCCCGGAGAGCTCCACCCCGGCGGCCTCCACCTTGGCGGCGGCTCCGCCGGTGAGCCCGCAGGCCGAGCGCTTGTCCGGGTCGTAGCCCGCCACCGAGGCCCGCATGGCCTCCCACAACCCGGCCATCCGGGTCCAAGAGGCCTCCCGCTCCACACCCCGGTCCCGCAGGTCGTCCAGCAGCACAGCCTCCCACAGCGGGCGGTCCAGTGCGGCCCGGAGCAGGTGCTCCACAGAATGAAACGCCATATCAGTCCGCCTCCCCCATGTTCAGATACGTGCACCGGACGATGCCGGGCAGGGTGCGCAGGTAGTCGGCCATCCCCTCGGGGATGGGCTGGTCGCTCTCGATGACCATGACGGCCAGGCCGCCCCGGCGGTCCCGGTAGAGCTGCATGGCGGCGATGTTCACCCCGTGCTCGGACAGCAGCCCGGCCACCTCGGCCACCTGGCCGGGCTTGTCCTCGTTGCGGATGATGAGGGTGGGGTAGTCGCCGGTGAAGGTGGCCTCCATGCCGTCGATGGCGTTGACCCGGACCCGGCCGCCCCCCAGGGAGGAGGCGTTGACCTCCAGCACCCGGCCCTCCCGGTTCTCCACCCGGAGGATGGCGGTGTTGGGGTGGGTGCCCCGGATGACGGCGGCGGAGACACTGAGGTCCATGCCCGCCTCCCGGGCCAGGACGAAGGACTGGGGCAGGCGTGGGTCGTCCGGGGGCAGGCCCAGCAGGCCGGCCACCAGCGCCCGGTCGGTGCCGTGGCCCCGGCCGGTGGCGGCGAAGGAGCCGTGGAGGATGAGGGCGGCGGCCACGGGCTGTTCGCCCAGCAGCCGCCGGGTGATGAGCCCGATGCGGGCCGCCCCGGCGGTGTGGGAGGACGAAGGGCCCACCATGATGGGACCCATGATGTCGAAGATGTTCATGACGATCTCCTTTGGGGAAAGAAATGGGGGGCACTCCGGAATGGCCCCCCGCATGGGAGCGGCGCTCCCGCGCAGGGGTCCCCTTTCTTCCCGAAGAAAGGGGACGGAAAGAAGGGCCAAAGAGGGGGATTTCGATTTCCCCCTCTTTGGAATCTCCCCTTAAAACGACCAGCCAAGGGGGCTGCGGCCCCCTTGTTTGGATTCATTCCCCCGGGCGCGCCCCCCAGGGGGGTACATCCAATAGGGGGGACCGCGGTCCCCCCTGATTGGCCGTTTCAAGGGGTGGGGTGTCGGGGCGGGGGAAATCGGAATCCCCCGCCCTGACTGCTTTTCCCGCCCCTTTTCCAGAAAAGGGGCGCCGCCGGAGGCAGGGGGCCTTCTACTTCCGCTGGTCTGAACGGCCCAGCAAATAGTCGGCGGAAACATCAAAGTAATCGGCAATTACGGTTAACAAGGAAATCACAGGTTCCCGTTCGCCTTTCTCATAACGGATATAGGTCCGGCTGGTGACGCCAATGGCATCTGCGACAGTCTCTTGTGTCACGCCCAGATTCTGCCGCAAAATTCGCAGTCGTTGTGCAAAGATATCCATGGTTATCACTCCTTGACATGAACAAACATTCATGCTATAATGAGGTGAACGATTGATCAGGAGGTATGCATATGTCCGACTTATTGCAGGAGCTCTTCGAGCTCACCGAGCAAAACCTCCCCTATATCCCCGGTCACCGGGAGGCCAGCCTCCGCCGGGAAGCCCTGGAAGAGGAGCTGCTGACCTCGGCGTGCGCCTCTGCCTTTCGGGCCTACTGCCGGGCCGACAACGAGCTGGATCAGGAGAGCCGGAAGAGCCTCTTTCTCCGGACGCTGGCCCTGGGGCTGGCGCTGGGGAGCCTGCGGGCCTGAAGCTCAGGCTCGGTACAGGGTCTCTCCCTCCCGGATGGTCTCCAGCACCCGGATGTCCCGAATGGCCATGGGCTCCACGGCCGTGGGGTCCCGGTCCAGGAGCACCAGGTCCGCCGTCTTGCCCGGGGCCAGGGAGCCCCGCTCCCCCTCCAGAGCATACTGCCAGGCGGCGTGGACGGTGACTGCTTTCAACGCCTCATAGGCGGAGATGCGGTACTCCGGCCCCAGCACCCCGCCATTCCGGGTAATTCGGTTGACGGCGCACCAGATGCTCTCCAGCATATTGGGGGCGATGACGGGGGTGTCCTGATGCAGGGTAAAGGGCAGGCCCAGCCGGACGGCGGCAGCCAGCGGACTGATGGAGGCGGCCCGGCGGGGACCGAGGTTCTCCCGGTGCACATCCCCCCAGTACCAGAGGTGGGCGGCGAAAAAGGAGGGGAGAATGCCCAGCTCCTTCAGCTCGGCCAACTGGCCGGGGGTGACCAACTGGGCGTGGATCATCACCGGACGGATGTCCCGGACAGGGCGGTCCTCCGCCGCCTGGGCAGCCCGGCAGCAGCGGATGAACTGGGCGCAGGCCGCGTCCCCGTTACAGTGGGCCAGAAGCTGCACCCCTTCTGACAGGGCAGTACGGACGAAGCCGGTGACCTCCTCGTCGGTGTATGCGGGGTAGCCCCGGTCATCGGGCGCGCCGCCGGCGTAGGGCTCCAGCATCCAGGCCGTGCGGCCCTGGGGAGAGCCGTCCAGAAGGATCTTGTAGCCGCCCAGCCGCAGCCGACGGCTGGTCCGCTGCCAGAACTCCGACTGGCGAGAGAGCTCTGGGGCTTTTTTCAGGTCGGCATAGCCCACCACGTTCACCGCCAGGGTGCCGGTGCGGGCGGCGGCGTGGAGAAGCTGAAACTCACCCGCGCCGGTCAGCCCGTCCTGCACCAGCGTGATGCCCTGGGACAGATAGATCTGCTGGGCCAGCCGCAGCCCGGCCAGCGGGTCGGCCTGGGGAGCCGCCGGGACCCGGGCCGCAGCCAGGCGGAAGGCAGTTTCCTCCAGGTAGCCGGAGGGGGTTCTGCCGTCGGCCTCCCGGCCGATCCTTCCTCCCTCCGGGTCGGGGGTGTCCGCCGTGATGCCCATGGCGCGCAGGGCGGCGGTGCTGGCGACCCCCATATGGCCCGAGGCGTGGGTGAGCAGGACCTTCCGCCCGGGTAGGGCGGCGTCCAAGAACTGTCGGGTGGGGTGGGCCCGCTCGGCCAGGGCGGTGTGGTCGTAGCCGAAGCCCAGAATCCAGCCGTCGGCGGGCGGGTCCGTATCCTCCTCAAAAGTCCACAGGATATCCGCCATATGGTGCAGACTGGTGCTTGGGGACAGGTCGCACAGACCCATGGTGGCGGCCAGGGCGGTGATGTGGGAGTGGGCGTCGAGAAAGGCGGGGAGCAGGGCTCCGCCCGCCAGATCCCGCCGCTCCGCATCCGGAGCCAGGGCGGACAGGGTAGCCGCCCCGCCCAGCGCGGCGATCCGCCCGTCCGTGACCAGCAGGGCTTCCGGCCGGGGACCGGGCTCCATGGTCAAAATACTGCCATTGGTATAAAGGGTGCTGCGCATTGCGTCACTCCGCCTTCTTGTTGATTTGTCTGGGGATGATTTTAGAATACACGATTTGCTGCTCGCTATACAGCCCGGTATAGCCGGACAGACGGTAGGACACGGCGATAGCCAGGGCGAACAGGGGCAGGCCCCGGCCGCCGAAAAGCTCATAGGCCAGAAGGATGGAGGACAGGGGGCAGTTGGTGACGCCACAGAAGGCAGCCACCACGCCCACCGCTCCGCCGAAGGAGGGGGACAGTCCCAGCAGAGGGGCCACGGTGCAGCCGAAGGTGGCCCCGCAGGCGAAGGTCGGGACAATCTCGCCCCCACGGAAGCCCGCCCCCAGGGTGAGGGTGGTAAAGAGGATCTTGACCAGGAAGGCCCAGGGGGCCACCCCTGCGCCGTTCCCGTTGACGGCGGCCTCGATGAGATTGCCGCCCGCGCCGTTGTATACCTGGTCGGCCAGCCCGCCGTCCAGCAGAGACAGGGCCACCATGATGCAGCCGCCCACGACTGCCCGGAGCCGAGGATCGGGCAAAAACTGGGCGTAGAGGCGGCCCACGGTGTGCATGGTCTTGCAGAACAGGATGGACAGCAGGGCGCACAGACCGCCCAGGACGATGACCTGGACCAGAGGTCCGGCAGCCAGGCCGGGCAGGCCGGAGACGGCGTAGGCGGTAGGGGCCACCCCCATCCAGCCCGCCAGCAGATAGCCCACCAGGGAGGAGAGAAAGGCGGGGACCAGGGCGGCGTACTGGATGACCCCCACGTGGACCACCTCCAGCGCAAAGAGGGCGGCGGTGAGGGGGGTGCCGAAGAGGGCGGAGAAGGCGGCGGCCATGCCGCAGACGGTGAGCATCCGGCCCTCCTCCGGCTCCACGCCCATGGCGTGGGCGATCTTGTTGGAGATGGAGGCCCCCAACTGGAGGGCGGCCCCCTCCCGGCCCGCAGAGCCGCCCACCAGATGGGTGATACAGGTGGACAGGAAGATGAGGGGGGCGGTGCGCAGGTGCATGGGCTCGTGCTCCCGGACGGCCACCAGCACCAGGTTGGTGCCCCGATCCTGTTCCATGCCGCAGGCCCGGTAGAGCAGAATGATGGCCAGACCGCCGACGGGCAGCAGCAGAATGAACCAGTTGTGGGCCTGGCGGAGCTGGGTGACCAGGTCGATACCAAAGTGGAAGGCCACGCCCACCGCTCCGACCAGCAGGCCGATCAGAACGGCGAAAACACCCCGGCGCAGAAAATCCAAAAGATCCAGCCCGTGGGCGCGCAGCATGTCCGCAGACAGCTTCATGGAAACATCATCTCCGCAAAAAGTTGAAAGAAGGGCAGCGGCGGCGCCCAAAAGCGCATAGCGCGGCCATGCAGCGGCTATTATATCATAACGGAGGGCGCTTTTGAACTTTTCCGTGAAAAAATTTGCATTTCAGGCCATAGTATTGTATCATGAATATGCTGGAGCCTTTTGCGAAGAAATTCCGGCTGAAATGACTGTTTTAAGGGGGAATCCTCCATGCCGGACCCGGTATGGCCGTTCATACTCTGCGGCGCGGCCCTGTTTTTGGCGGGCGCCCTGCTCGCCGCCGCCGTCAAGCCCTTTCGGCGGGGGCTGGAGGCCGCCTGTAACGCCTTCCTCCGCATCACCCGCATCCGGCCCGACGCGGGCCGGGAATCGGTGTCCGAGGAGCAGCTCCGCGCGCTTATGGACATCAGCGAGGAAAAAGGCGCCATGGAGGCCGACGAAAAAGAGATGATCGAAAACGTCTTTGACTTCAACGACACTGTGGCCGAGGATGTGATGGTCCACCGCACCGATATGGTGATGGTCTGGACCGGCGACACCGACGAGGAGATCATGGAGACCATCCGGTCCTCCGGGCTGTCCCGGTTTCCGGTCTATGAGGAGGATGCCGACGACATCATCGGCATCCTCAGCACCCGGGACTATCTGCTCAACGCCCGGCTGGATGCGCCCAAGCCCGTGAAGGAGCTGCTGCGCAGCGCCTATTTCGTGCCCGAGTCGGTCCGGGCGGACGTCCTCTTCCGGGACATGCAGAGCAAAAAGGTACATATGGCCATCGTGGTGGACGAGTACGGCGGTACCTCCGGCCTGGTGACCATGGAGGACCTGTTGGAGGAGATCGTGGGCAACATCTACGACGAGTTTGACCCGCAGGAGGACCAGGAGATCGTCCAGTTGGAGGACAACCTGTGGCGGATTGCAGGCTCCGCCGACCTGGAGGACGTGGGCGAGGCCCTGGGCCTGGAGTTTCCCGAGGACGAGGAGTGCGACACGTTGGGCGGGCTGGTGTTCGACCAGCTCTCGGTGATCCCCGAGGATGGCGCCCAGTTCGATGTGGACGCCTGCGGCTTGCACATCCATGTGGAGGACTTCAGCGACCGCCGGGTGGACTGGGCCCTGGTGTCCAGGCGGGAACCGCAGCCGGACCCGGATGCGGAGAAATAACATGTGGGGCACAGGGCGGTTCCGGCGCGGCGCGCCGGGCCGTCCTTCGGACTTTTTCCGGGAAATACGAAAAGCTATAAAATTCACAAAAATTTGTTTTGAAAAATAGCGCCGCCTGTAGTATGATAGCAAGCGAGGTTTCGATTGAAAGAATTGACCGCCATACAAAGGAACATGGGAGGTTCGCATTTTATGAGAAAGACCAAGGTCGTCTGTACCCTCGGGCCCGCGGCGGACAGCGAGGAGATCATCCGCCAGTTGATTTGTTCGGGCATGAACGCCGCCCGCTTTAATTTTTCCCACGGCACCCACGAGAGCCATCTGGCTCAACTGACCAAGCTCAAGCGAGTCCGAGACGAGATGGGGGTCCCGGTGGCCACCATTCTGGACACCAAGGGGCCGGAGATTCGCATCAAGACCTTTGAAAAGGGCCCCATTACCCTGGAGAGAGGGCAGGACTTTACCCTGACCACCGACGACGTGCCCGGTGACGGGCGGCGGGTGTCCGTCACCTACCAGAACCTCCACGAGGAGCTCAAGCCGGGCCACCGGGTGCTGGTGGACGACGGCCTCATCGAGCTGAGCGTCCGGGAGATCCGGGGCCACGACATCCTGTGCTCGGTGGACAACGGCGGCCCCCTGTCCAGCAACAAGTCCATCAACATCCCCGACGTGCACATCCTGCTGCCCTCCCTGACCGAGAAGGACCGGGAGGACCTGAAGTTCGGCGCGGAGAACGACTTTGACTTCGTGGCCGCCTCCTTCGTCCGCAAGGCCAGCGACATCCGGGACATCCGGGAGTGCCTGCACCAGTACGGCGGGGATGACATCCGCATCATCGCCAAGATCGAGAACCGGGAGGGCGTGGACAACCTGCTGGATATCATCGAGGTGGCCGACGGCGTGATGGTGGCCCGGGGCGATCTGGGGGTGGAGATCCCCGCCCATGAGGTGCCCATCCTCCAGAAGAAGATGATCAAGGCCACCATCCGGGAGGGCAAGCCGGTCATCACCGCCACCCAGATGCTGGATTCCATGATCCGCAACCCCCGTCCCACCCGGGCGGAGGTCTCCGACGTGGCCAACGCCGTGTTCGATGGCACCTCCTGCGTCATGCTCTCCGGCGAGACCGCCTCCGGCAAGTACCCGGTGGAGGCCTTGCAGACCATGGTGGACACCGTGACCGCCGCCGAGGGGGCCATCGACTACTGGGGCCGCTTCCGGGAGCGCAAGACCGTGCCCGAGAGCACCATCAACGACGCCATCACCCATACCTGCTGCCTGACCGCCATGGACCTGGAAGCCAACGCCATCCTCACCGCCACCAATTCCGGCCACACCGCCCGGATGATCTCCCGCTATCGCCCCCCCTGCCCCATCGTGGCCATGTGCCAGACCGAGAAGGTCCGGCGGCAACTGGCCATCTCCTGGGGGGTGAAGCCCTGCCTGTCCGGCACGGTGGATTCCACTGACCGGCTGTTCTCCCTGTGCGTGGAGTGCGCCCGCAAGGAGGGCATGGTGAAGCCCGGCGACACCGTGGTCATCACCGCCGGCGTGCCCATCGGCAAGAGCGGCTCCACCAACCTCATCAAAGCCCAGATCGTCCAGGAAACGCTGTGACAAAACAGAAAAGAAGCCCCCGCCGGAACTTTTCCGGCGGGGGCTCGTCTTATTTCCATAGGATGAATCGTAAAGAAAACGTAAGGCTCTCTTACTTGATTTTTACCCTGCGCAAGTATAAAATGTAACTCAATTTTGCAGATTCAAAGGAAAAGGATACCGTCATGAGCGTACTCAACCCCACAAAATTCCATACCACGCCGGAGCATGCCCTGTCCCGGTTTCACCTGTCCGTCGCGGTCTGGCGGGGCGGGGTCTGGGCCGGACTGGCCCTGTTTGCCGCCGTGCTGGCCGGGCTGCTCTGGTTCGGCATGGACCCCATCCCCGCCGGACTCTGGGCGCTGACCTTCGGCACCCTCACCGCCCTGCGGGTGGACATGGGCCGCAGCCTGGGCCTGCTGCTCTCCCGGCTGTGCTTTGCCCTGGGGCCTCTGGTCTCCTACAGTATGGTGGAGCAGATGAACTGGAACCAGCCCTGGTCCAGCTTCTCCAAGCTCCAGGTGGCCCTGAACCTGGCCTGGTATTACCTGATCGCCTGCGGGCTCTATCTGCTGCTGGGGCGGCGGAACCTGTCCGCCGGGACGGCCCTGACCCTGTGCTTCGCCATCGGCATGGCCAACCGCTACGTCATCCGGTTTCGGGGCCGCACCATCTTCCCCGGCGATCTGCTGACCCTGCGCACTGCCGCCAACGTGGCCGGCAACTACGATTACCGGCTGGACGCCACCCAGCTCCAGTGTCTGCTGGTGCTGGCCCTGTGCCTGCTGGTGCTGTGGAAGCTCCCCCGGCAGCAGGGCCGCAGCCTGCCGCGGCTTTGGATCACCCTCCCCGCGGTGGGTGTGGCGGCGGCCTACCTGGCGGTCTTTTTCGGCACCGGCTTCCTCTCCGCACTGGAGATCGAGCCCTCCATGTGGACCACCCGGGGCAACGGCTTCCTGCTCAATTTCTCGGTCTGTCTGCGCTACTCCAGGGTGTCGGAGCCGGAGGGCTACTCCCAGGAGGCCCTTGACGGCCTGACAGAGGGCTATGCCGCCGGCGCCGCGGCGCAGGGCACCCGGCCGGAGAATCTCATCGTCATCATGAACGAGTCCTTCTCCGACTTGAGCGTGCTGGGCGAAGTGCCCGTCAGCGAGGATTTTCTCCCCTTTTTCCGTTCCCTGAGCGAGAACACCGTCAGGGGAACGGCCTACGCCTCAGTGTTCGGCGGCACCACCGCCAACTCGGAGTACGAGTTCCTCACCGGCAACACCACCGCCTTTCTCCCGGAGGGCACGGTGCCCTTCCACCTCTACGTTGCCGACGGGACCCCCAACCTGGGCGCTCAGATGAAGGACCTGGGCTACGACACCGTGTTCCTACACCCCTATCTGGCCTCCGGCTGGAACCGGCGGGCGGTATACGCCGACTTCGGCTTCGACACGGTGCTGTTTCAGGACGACCTCACCGACACCAGCCTTATCCGGGAGTACATCAGCGACCAGTCCGACTATGAGAGCCTGATCCGTCTGTACGAGGAGAAGGAAGAGGGACAGCCGCTCTTCCTCTTTAACGTCACCATGCAGAATCACAGCGGCTATGACAAGCCCTGGGACGGTCTGGAGCGGACGGCGGAGCTCACCGGGGTGCTGGCCGGGCGGTTCCCCACCGTGGACCAGTACCTGTCCCTCATCAAGCAGAGCGACAACGCCTTTCGGTACCTGATCAACTATTTCTCCCAGGTGGAGGAGCCCACCATGATCCTCCTGTTTGGGGACCACCAGCCCCAGGTGGCCACCAGCTTCTATACCAAGATGCTGGGCGGCAGCGAGGACACCTGGGACGCCGCCACCGCCCAGAAGCGCCAGGCGGTGCCCTTCGTCATCTGGGCCAACTACGACATCCCGGAGGCCCAGGGGGTGGAGCTGTCCCTCAACTACCTGTCCGCTCTGTTGGCCGAGACCGCCAACCTGCCCCAGACCGGCTACCAGCAATTTCTGAATGAGCTGCGCCAGACGGTGCCGGTGGTCAATGCCGTTGGCTTCCGGGACACCGACGGCACCTGGGTGCGCCGGCGCAGCCAACTCTCCGCGGGGGCCCAGGCCGCCCTGAAGGAGTACGAGATGCTCCAGTACAATGTGATTTTTGATAAGACTGACGCGACAGCGGACTTTTTCACGCTGCCCACCCGGGAGGAGGCCGGTTGACCGGCCTCCTTTCCGTTTGAAAAGAAGCTTCACTTGCCGTTGGGGCTGCGGCGGAGACTCCGAACGCTGGCCGGCAGGAGGCGGCTCCGGCCGCCATCAAGGCTGCCGCCCAGTACGGCGGAGCCACAAGCCAATGGCCGCATCTATCTCGATCAAAAGTGGATGCGGGCCTGGCGGAGCAATACCTCTCCCTGCCCGGCTCTGGGCCCGGAACGGGTCCGATCTCCGGACCTATGAAAAGAACGGAGTGGAGTACCTGGATACGGAGAGCTATCGGTGTATGGAGGCCTCCTCCGCGCCGGCTCTGTGGGGCGGCCCCGGAGCTTACACCACCATTCAGGCCGACGGCTGCGCCCGCTGGTACCGGGTAGGAGATCTGGCGGCGGATCTGTGAAGAAAAACTGGGGGCCCCTCCGGGGCCCGCAGTTTTTAACTTTTCGTTAACATAACCAAAGGCCTTTACACCCGGCGCGGAAACGCTTAGAATAGTAGCATAGAAAAACAGGGAGGTGCCCCATGAAGTTAACCTTTTTCGGCGCGGCCAAGGCGGTCACCGGAAGCTGCCACTGCCTGGAGGTGGGCGGCAAGAAGATCCTCATCGACTGCGGCCTCCAGCAGGGCAGAGACGAGCGGGACAACCGGGTGCTGGACTTCGCCCCCGGATATATCGATTATGTCATCGTCACCCATGCCCACATCGACCACTCCGGCCGCATTCCCCTGCTGGTCAAGCAGGGCTTCCACGGCAAGATCGTTGCCACCCGCCTGACGGGGCAGCTCATGTCCATCATGCTGCGGGACTCCGCTCACATCCAGGAGTCCGACGCCCAGTGGCAGAACCAGAAGGGCAAGCGGGCGGGCCGGGCGCCGGTGGAGCCCCTCTACACCATCGCAGACGCCGAGGCGGCCTTGGAGCTGGTGACCACCTGTGAGTACGGCGAGCTGGTAGATCTGTGCGAGGGAGTCCGCCTGCGCTTCGTGGACGCGGGCCATCTGCTGGGCTCCGCCTGTGTGGAGCTGTGGCTCACGGAGGACGGGGTCACCAAAAAGATTGTCTTTTCCGGCGACCTGGGCAACCGGGACCAGCCCATCATCCGGGACCCTCAGTACATCGACGAGGCCGACTACGTGGTCATGGAGAGCACCTACGGCGACCGGCTCCACGAGGTGCCGGAGAGCTATACCGAGGCTCTGGCCGCCATCATCGACGAGACCTTTGCCCGGGGGGGCAACGTCATCATCCCCTCCTTCGCCGTGGGCCGTACCCAGGAGCTTTTGTACTTCATCCGTGAGATGAAGGAGCGGGGCCTGGTGAGGACCCACCCGGACTTCCCCGTCTGCGTGGACTCCCCCCTGGCCAACGAGGCCACCCGGATCTTCTCCGGCGACCTGCATGGCTATCTGGACGAGGCCGCCATTGAGGCCCTGAAGGGCGGGGCGCTGTTCCAGTTCCCGGGCCTGACCCTCACCGAGTCCAGCGAGGAGTCCAAGGCCCTGAATCTGGACAAAGCCTCCAAGGTCATCATCTCGGCCTCCGGTATGTGCGACGCCGGGCGCATCCGGCACCATTTGAAGCACAACCTGTGGCGGCCGGAGTCCACCATCGTCTTCGTGGGCTACCAGGCCGAGGGCTCCCTGGGCCGGGCCCTGCTGGAGGGGGCCTCCTCCGTACGCCTGTTCGGCGAGGAAATCGCCGTCCGGGCCCGCATCGTCAACTTCAAGGGTATGTCCTCCCACGCAGACCGGGATCACCTGCTGGCCTGGGTCGGGCACTTTGCCCCCCATCCCAGCCATGTGTTCGTGGTCCACGGGGACGCCCCGGTGACCGAGATCTTCGCCCAGCACCTGCGGGACGCGGGCATCTCCGCCCACGCCGCCGAGTACGAGGAGGTCTACGACCTGGCGGCGGACCGGATGCTGGCGGCCGGAGTGCCTCTGCCGCCCAAGGCGGTGTCCGCGGTCAGCGGCTCTCCCGCCTACCGGAAGCTGGAGAGTGCCGGACAGAACCTGCTGGAGACCATCCGCCACAACAAGGGCGGCACCAACAAGGACCTGGCTCAGTTCGAGAAGGAGCTCATGGCCCTCATCCAAAAGTGGGACCGATAAGCAGCAAAAAAGCGGCCCGAAGCACTCTGCTTCGGGCCGCGCCGCTTCCGGACGGAATCAGGCGTCCACGGCGGTTTCCGCCTCGGGCGCCCGGACGCCCAGACGCTGTACCCGGCCGATGACCACCGAGGAGATGGTGACGGTGACCAGGGAATAGACGATGCGGGCAAAGGGGATATAGGTCAGGGAGAGCAGCAGTACCGCCAGATCGGTGAACAGGTAGCACCGGGAGATGGGCCAGCGGCTCACATGGGCGATGGTGAGGGCCAGAGCGTCGTCCCCGCCGCAGGCGCCGCCGATGCGCACCACCAGCCCCACCCCCAGCCCCACAAAGAGCGCGCCCAGAATGGCGGCGGCCATGGGAAAAGCGGACAGGTCGGGCAGCAGGGGCGGGAACTGCTCCCACAGGGCGTGGGAGGCGGCGAAGGCCAGACTGGCCGCCACGGCGTACTTGGCAAAGGCGTTGCCCAGAAAATGCCAGGCCAGCAGATAGCAGGCGATGTCCATAACGGGGCTGGTGATGGCGGGGGAAAGACCGAACCAGTGCTGGAGCAGCAGAGTCATGCCCAGCACGCCTCCTTCGGTGATGCCGGTGCGCTCATGGATGTTGTAAAGCCCGAAGGAGAGAATGCAGGCGCCCAAAACGATGATAAGGTACAAAAACACCGGTTTTTCCAGGCTCTTGCGGGTAAACATAATGAAACTCCTCACACATTTTGCTGTTTACAGTATAGCAGAAAACCCGGCCCCGCGCAAAGCGGAAGGAAGAGGATAGACCGGAATAGAGCGGGATAGGGCCCAACGGCGGCCCCGGTCCTCCGGCCTCCTCCCATCTCCGCCCATCTCCTCGGATTTCTGCTGGGGCCGGTGGTGGGACAAAATCTCGGAAAAGAAGGAACGTACCATGCTGGAACAGAAACAGGAACGGGCGGCGGCGCTGCCCAGGGAAGCGGAAAAAAAGGCGATCAAGGCCCTGCAGAAGGAGCTGGCCGCCCTGCAGCAGCCCCTGCGGGCGGCGGGGGTGCCGGTGCTCCTGGTCTTTGAGGGCTGGAGCGCCGCGGGCAAGGGGAGCATGATCGCCAAGGTCATCTCCGAGATGGACCCCCGGGGCTATCAGGTCTATTCGGCGGCGGAGCCCACCGACGAGGAGGCGCGGCGGCCTCTGCTGTGGCCCTTCTGGAGGGATCTGCCCCCCAGGGGGGAGGCGGCCGTGCTGGATCGAAGCTGGTATGGCCGGGTGCTGGAGCAGATGGAGGCGGAGCACGGCCGGGCCGGGGCGCTGTTGGAGTCGGTGAACATCTTCGAGCGGCAGTTGGGAGACGACGGCTATCTGATCCTGAAGTTCTTCCTGCACATCAGCCAGGGGGAGCAGAAAAAACGGCTGGAGAAGCTGTCCGGCGACCCGGCCACCGCCTGGCGGGTCACCGACCGGGACTGGCGGCGCAACCGGGACTACCGGCGGCATCTGGAGGCCGCCGACCTGCTGCTGGAGGCCACCGACACGCCCCACGCCCCCTGGCATGTCATCTGGAACGAGGAGAAGGGGGCGGGGACTCTGGAGGTGCTGACCATCATCCGGGACGCCCTGGCCGCCGCCGTCCGGGAGGGGGCCCCGCGGCCGGTTCCTGCCGCCGTCCGGCGCTTCCCCCTGCGGGAGGTCCCTCCGCTCTCCGCCGTGGACCTGAGCCCCAAGGTGTCCGACGAGGACTACCGCCGGGAACTGAAGAAGGAAAAGAAAAAGCTCCAGAGGCTCCACAGCGCCCTCTACCGGGAAAAGGTACCGGTGGTCATCGGCTTTGAGGGCTGGGACGCCGCCGGGAAGGGGGGCGCCATCCGGCGGCTGTCCTGGGCCCTGGACCCCCGTGGGTTCGACGTGGTGTCCATCGCCGCGCCCACGCCCGACGCTCTGGCCCGCCACTACCTGTGGCGGTTCTGGAGGGAGCTGCCCAAGGACGGCCATGTGGTGCTCTTCGACCGCACCTGGTATGGCCGGGTGATGGTGGAGCGCATTGAGGGCCTGGCCTCCGAGGTGCGCTGGAGGCAGGCCTACGATGAGATCAACGCCTTTGAGAAGGAGCTGAGCGACTGGGGGGCGGTGGTCCTGAAGTTCTGGCTCCAGATCGACCCGGACGAACAGCTCCGCCGGTTTACCGCCCGGCAGGAGACCCCGGAGAAGCAGTACAAGATCACCGACGAGGACTGGCGCAACCGGGAGAAGTGGGACCGGTACGAGGCGGCGGTGGACGAGATGCTGCAAAAGACCTCCACGGAGTACGCTCCCTGGGTGATCGTGGAGAGCAACGACAAAAAATATGCCCGGCTCAAGGTGCTCAAGACCGTGCGCAAGGCCCTGGAGCGGCGTCTGGAGGACTGAAAGAGCAAGCGCGTTTTGATTTCCATCAAAACGCGCTTGCTTTTCTGGCGCCGGACTGCTATATTTTATTTAGATAGAAATCAAAATGAACGGGGGACGGTTTTATGGGCTTTCAGGAGACCTTCAAGGCCCTCTCCGACCCGACCCGGCGGGAGATCCTGGCTCTTTTGAAGGATGGGGCCAGGACGGCGGGAGACATCGCCGCCCAGTTCGCCATGACGGGGGCCACGGTGTCCCATCACCTGGCGGTGCTCCGTCAGGCGGGGCTCATCGACCAGGACAAGCGGGGGAAATTCATCTACTACGAGCTCAACATGACGGTGCTGGACGAGATCACCGGCTGGATTGCCGGGCTGCAGGGAGGGGACGCCACATGACGAAAAAAAGCACATGGATCGTGCTGTGTCTGTTGGCTCTGGCGCCTGTGGCGCTGGTGGCCGCCTGCTACGGCGCTCTGCCCGACCGGGTGCCCACGCACTGGGGTCTGGACGGGACGGTGACCTACGGCCCGAAAGCCCTGCTGTGGCTGTTCGCCCTGCTCTCCCCGGCCCTGACGGCGCTGCTGCGCCTGCTTCCCAGGCTGGACCCCCGAAGGGGAAATTACGCCCGCTTCCAGCGCTGCTACGATGGCTTCTGCGCGGCCCTGCTGCTGTTCCTGCTGACCCTGACGGCGGTGACCCTGGTGGAGGCCCTCCGGCCCGGCACGCTGTCGGTGGGCCGGGTGGTGACCCTGGCGCTGGGGGTGTTACTGGCCTTTTTGGGCAACCGGCTGCCCAAGGTGAAGAGCAATTTCTTCCTGGGCTTCAGGACTCCCTGGACCCTCTCCGACCCCGACGTGTGGAACCGCACCCACCGGGCGGGGGGCATCCTGTTTTTCGCCTTGGGGGCGGCGCTGGTGCCCTGCGGTCTCTTCCTGCCGGAACAGGCGGCCTTCGGCGTGCTGCTGGCGGGAGTCCTCGCCGCCTCCCTGACACCGGTGGTCCTGTCTTATATTTGGTATCGTCAAAAGGTGGACAAGGACGGACGGCGATGATAGAATGAAGGCAGCTTTGGAAAAGTAAAGGAGAACTGCCCCATGAAAAAAAGCGTGTTCCAGCGCGCGGCGGCCCTGCTGCTGGCGCTTGTTACGGTCCTGCCGCCGGCGGCGGGGGCCATCACCGTGGAGGAGGCCCGGGACCTCCTGCGCGAGAGCTACGTCGATCCCATCGACGAGGAGATTCTGGCCCTGCCTACCATCCAGGAGATCACCGACGCCCTGGGCGATCCCTACACCTACTACATGACGGCGGAGGAATATCAGCGGTTTCAGGATTCCCTCAGCGATACCGCCGTGGTGGGCATCGGCGTCATGGCGGGCTACAGCAAGGAGGGCCTGGTGATCTCCGGCGTGGCGCCCGACTCTCCGGCGGCCCAGGCCGGCCTTCGGGTGGGGGACGCCATCGTGGCGGTAGACGGCACCACCCTGGAGGAGGCCGGGAGCAGCGAGGCCCTGGCCCTGCTCGTCCCCGGCGAGCGCGGCACCGACGTGCAGGTGACCGTCCTGCGGGACGGCCAGACCTTCACCGCTACCATGACCCGGGCGGAGGTGGTCTTTCCCACCGCCACCGGCCAGGTGGTGGACGGACATATCGGCTGGCTGGAGGTGTCCAGCTTCGGCGAGAACACCGGCGACTATTTTGAGCAGTACATTCTGGAAGAGAACGAGCAGGCCGACCGCTGGGTGGTGGACCTGCGGGGCAACCCCGGCGGCTACGGCAGCGCCGTCATCCAGGCCCTGGGCTATTTCCTGGGCAACCAGAACGTGGCCTACCTGATGGGCCGGGACCTGCGGCCCGCGGCCTGGCGGCCCAACCCCTTCCCTGTGGAGATACCGCCTCTCACCGACGAGCCGATGATCGTGCTGGTGGACGGGGCCTCCGCCAGCGCCTCCGAGCTCTTTGCCGGGGCCGTCCGGGATTACCGGGCCGCCCTCGTCATCGGCGCGCGCACCTACGGCAAGGGCATCGCCCAGAACGTCTTTGAGCTGGAGGACGGCTCGGCCTTTAAGATCACCACCGACCGCTACTACTCCCCCTACTGGGTCACCCCGGACCGCTCCGGCGTGCTGCCCAACCTGGTGGTGGACCCCGACCTGGCCGACGGGGTGGCCCGGCTGCTCTCCGGCAAGCCGGTGGAGAAGGCCGGCTCCGACGTGCTGGTCATCGAGCTGGTGGACCGGCAGTGGTACGTCCATAAGGACGAGGCCGTCAGCAGCGACTACCGCCCCGCTTTTGCCCAGCTCCTGGCCGCACTGGCCCCCCATACGCCCATGACCCTGAACGGCAAGGAGGTCACCCCGGCCCAGGTCTCCGCCGCCTGGGGCGTGGACTATGACTCCCGCTGGTTCAGCGACGTGGACGGCACGGACTACGCCGATGAGAGCAACGCCCTGGCCGTTTTGGGGGTGCTCAACGGCGATGAGAACGGCGCCTTTGATCCCGATGGAGAGCTGACCCGGGCCGAGCTGTGCGCCCTGGTGGTCCAGGCCATGGGCTACTGGTGCTGGCAGAGCCAGGGCCGGGCGCCCTTTGCCGACGTGCCTGAGGACGCCTGGTACGCCAACGCCGTGGACATCCTGTATCATTTGGGCCTGCTCCAGGGGGATGAGAAGGGCAACTTCAACCCCGATGCCCTCATCGACCACCAGCAGTTCCTGACTATCCTGGCCCGGGTGGGGTCCCAGGCGGATATGACGGTCCGTCAGGCCGTCACCGACGCCGCCGAGCTGGACCACAGCGCCGCCGCTGCCTTCGGCGCCTGGGCGCAGGACGCCGTGCTGGCGTTGGACGAACTGGATATCCTGCTGGAGCCCCTGACGGATATGGACCCCACCGCCGCCACCACTCGCGCCGAGGCCGCCGCACTGATGTACAACTTTATGGCCTACTCCGGCATCCTTACTTCTGTGGAGACCGGGGAAGCGGCGGAGGCCGCGGCCTGAGCACCGAAGAGAGGAGAAGAAGAATGAGATACTTCAGACGCATCCTGTCCGCCGCCCTGTCCGCCGCGCTGCTGGTCACCGGAGTCTGCGCAGCGGAGGGCAGCGTGGAGCTCACCGCCGGGACCCAGGCCGAGGGGCCTGTCCTGGTGTGGGGTACGGTGCAGGAAATCGGGGAGGGCCGAATCCGGTTGGAAAACAGCAATGACCAGGACCCCTACCGCGAGATCGTCCTCGTCGTTGGGCCGGAGACCGCCATCCTGGACGCCGTCACCGGCGCGCCCAGGATTTTTGCGGACCTGCAGGAAAACGAGACCCTGTACGCCTATGTAGGGCCGGCTATGACCATGAGCCTGCCGCCCGTAGCCAGCGCCCAGGTGGTGCTGTGCGGCATCCCCGCCGACTTCGGGGCGCCCACTTATGCTGAGGTGCAGGCGGTGCGCGGCCGGGGGGACGGCGGCGTGGACGCCTATGTCACCGGCGACGTGATTCTCCACCTGAGCGCCGATACGGAGCTGACGGCCTATCGCACCAAAAACATCGTGGGGCTGGACGACATCCGGCCGGGCGTCCGGCTCCTGTCCTGGTACGATATCGTGACCCTCTCACTGCCCGCCCAGGCCACCCCCGCCAAGGTCCTGGTGTTTCCCTATGGGTACGAGGGCTACGTCACCGTATCGGAGGGGACTGTGAGCCTGGACGGCGAGCCGGTGGGCGAAGCCCGCACGGCGGAGGGACAGACGATGGTTCCCGTCCGGGCGTTGGCCGAGGCCCTGGACTGCACTGTGACCTGGCAGGCCGATACCAACGCCGTATCCGTGGTCCGGGGGGAGGAAGTCCTCTACCGCTTTGTGATCGGGAGCGGAACCGTGGAGCGGGATGGCGGTGAGACGGTGGTGGCGACCTTTGCGGAGAACGGCGTCACGTTTATGCCGCTGGAGGCCCTGGCCTGGCTCCATGCCCTGAAGGTGGAGACCCCCTGGCCCTGATTGCCCTTTTTCACCAGAAAAAGCACAAGGCTGCAAGCAGCCTTGTGCTTTTTTGCGTTTGCGCAAAAAATAAAAATAGTATAAAATAAAACCGTTAAAAATAGAACAAATGGAGGCACAATATGAGAGAACGGGATATGGCGATCCAAGGTGTCCGCACCCTCAAACGGGCCTATGACGCGGCGCTGAAGCCTGTGGCGGAGGCCCATGGCCTGACCAGGAATGAGGTGGACGTACTGCTGTTTTTGGCCAACAACCCGGGGTACGATACGGCCCGGGACATCGTGGAGCTGCGGGGATTGACCAAGTCCCATGTCTGCCAGTCGGTGGACGGGCTGACCCGCCGGGGCTGGCTGTCCGGCGTCCAGGACGGGCAGGACCGGCGCAGGGTCCATCTGAGTCTGCTCCCTGCCGCCCAGACCGCCGTGGCGGCTGCCCAGGCGGTCCAGCGGGATTTCTTTGTCCGGCTCTACCGGGGCGTGTCCCAGGAGGAGCGGGAGACCCTGGAGCGGGTCCAGGAAAAAATGCTTTCCAATCTCAAGGAGGCCCAGCAATGACCATCTGTGTGACCAGTATCCTCGTCTGCATCGTCGCCGGCCTGGGAGCGGGTATCGGCACCGGCCTGGCCGGGCTGTCCGCCGCCGCCGTCATTTCCCCCATGCTCATCACCTTCCTGGGCTTCCCGGCCTATCAGGCCGTGGGGATCGCCCTGGCCTCCGACGTGCTGGCCTCGGCGGTGTCGGCCTATACCTACGGGAAGAACAAGAACCTGGACATCAAAAACGGCCTCATCATGCTGTGCACCGTGCTGATCTTCACCCTGATCGGCAGTTGGGTGGCCTCGCTGGTGCCCAACACGGCCATGGGGAACTTCTCCGTATTCATGACCTTCCTGCTGGGCGTCAAGTTCATCGTCCGACCTGTCATGACCACCAAGGAGGTGCAGGCGGAGAAGGACCACCGCACCAAGGCGGTGCAGTCCATGGTCTGCGGCACAGTGATCGGCTTCATCTGTGGCTTTATCGGGGCGGGGGGCGGCATGATGCTGCTGCTCATCCTCACCAGCGTGCTGGGCTACGAACTCAAGACCGCTGTGGGTACCAGCGTCTTTATCATGTCGTTCACGGCCTTTACCGGGGCGGTGTCCCACTTCGTCATCGGCGGCCTGCCCGACCCGTTCGCGCTGATCCTGTGCGTCGTTGCTACCTTTGTCGGAGCCAGGGTATCGGCGGTGTTTGCCAACCGGGCTGAGCCCGCCGCGCTCAACCGCATCACCGGCATCGTGCTGGCGGTGCTGGGGCTGGCCATGATCGCGGTCAGACGGTTCTCCTGAGAGGGCAAACAGCGGCCCGGACCAGGTGGTCCGGGCCGCTGTTGCATTGAGTTAGGACAGTAGCAGCTTGTCGTCGGCCTCGTCGCTGCCGCTGATCCCCGCGGGACGGGTCCCGCGGGGGCCATTAAGATCATACCTGCTCGGGGCGAATCAATCGCCCCTGCGCCAAGGTTTGACCGTTCCGGTCAAACGCTTGTCCGGCGCTTATCGCGCCGCCCCGCCTTGCGGGGCCCCGGCCGGCGGCTACGACAGCAGCAGCTTGTCGTCGGCCTCGTCGCTGCCGCTGGCCTTGCTGAACAGCTCCAGCAGGGCCTCTACCGTCAGCTTTTTCTTCTCCTCGCCGGATACGTCCACGGCAATGCGGCCCTCGTACATCATGATGAGCCGGTTTCCGTGGGCAATGGCATCGCGCATGTTGTGGGTGATCATCAGGGTGGTCAGCCGGTCCCGCTGGACGATCTTCTCGGTGGCGTCCAGCACCTTGGCGGCGGTCTTGGGGTCCAGGGCAGCGGTATGCTCGTCCAGAAGCAGCAGCTTGGGCTTCTGGAGGGTGGCCATCAGCAGGGTCAGGGCCTGCCGCTGGCCGCCGGAGAGCAGCCCCACCTTGGAGGTGAGCCGGTCCTCCAGACCCAGATCCAGGATCTTGAGCAGCTCTTTGTACTCCTCCCGCTCCTGCTTGGTGATGCCGACGCGGAGGGAGCGGCTTTTACCGCGACGCATGGCCAGCGCCAGATTCTCCTCGATCTGCATGGTGGCGGCGGTGCCCATCATGGGGTCCTGAAAGACCCGACCGATGTACTGCGCCCGCTTAAATTCCGGCAGATGGGTCACGTCTGCGCCGCCAACGACGATGCTTCCCTCGTCCACCGGCCACACGCCGGCCACGGCGTTGAGCAGGGTGGACTTGCCGGCGCCGTTACCGCCGATGACGGTGACGAAGTCGCCGTCGGCCAAGGTGAGACTGACGCCCCGGAGGGCCTGTTTTTCGTTGACGGTGCCGGCGTTAAAGGTCTTGTGGATATTCCGAATCTCAAGCACGGTCGGCGCCCCCCTTCTTGACGGGTTTGGAGAAGTATTTCCCCTTCCAGTAGGGGACGGACAGGAACACGGCCACCACGGCGGCGGAGAGCAGCTTGAGGTAGTTGGGGTTCATACCCATGGAGAGCACCACCTGGAGAACGATGTAATAGAGAATAGCGCCGATGGACACGGCCAGCAGCAGCAGGGCGAAGTTGTGGAATACCTTGCTGAAGATGACCTCGCCGATGATGACGGCGGCCAGACCGATGACGATGGCGCCGCGGCCCATGTTGATCTCGCAGGCGCTGTTATACTGGACCAGCAGGGCGCCGGACAGAGCCACCAGGCCGTTGGAGATCACCAGGCCCAGCACCTTGGTAAAGTCGGTATTGATGCCCTGGGCCCGTGCCATGTTGGCGTTGGAGCCGGTGGCCCGGAGAGAACAGCCCAGCTCCGTGCCGAAGAACCAGTAGAGGATGGCGATGACGGCGGCGGTGAACAGGCCCACCACGAAGATGGGGTGGCGGTAGAAGGGGCGGGTGCCCTTGGCCACGTCCTGCACGAAGCGCAGGGAGACCAGCAGGCTGTTCAGCGTGTCGGGGTTGGTCACGTTGACGGCCACGCTGGCCTTCATGCCCATGATGGCCATGTTCACCGACCACAGGCCCAGTTGGGTGAGGATGCCGGCCAGGATGGCGGGAATACCGCATAGGGTGTGGAGCAGGCCTGTGACCAGACCGGCCAGCATCCCCACGGCTACGGCCGCCAGCAGCGCCAGCCAGATGTTGGCGCCAGTGGTGAAGAGCATGACGAAGACGGCGCCGCCGGTGCAGAAGGAGCCATCGACGGTCAAATCTGCGATGTCCAGGATCTTGTAGGTGATAAAGACGCCGATTGCCATGATGCCCCAGATCAGGCCCTGAGACACGGCTCCTGGCAGCGCGCTGATGAATCCGAGCATAGTTGGATGTTCCCCCTATCAAAATGAAAGCAATACACGTCAACAGTATAGCAAAAAACAGCGGAAAAGGGAAGAGCCCGTTTCCGCTGTTTTGGGAAAGAGTGAAAGTTACCCGGCCGAGATGACCTCGTAGCCGTCGGGGGGGGTCAGCCCCAGGTCGGCGCAGATGGCCTCGTTAAACTTTTTGGTGAACTGGGGGGCATATTCGATGGGCATTTCGGAGACGTTGGACTCGCCGGTGAGAATCTTCACGGCCATTTTGCCGGTGGCCACGCCCAGGTCGTAGTAGCTGATGGACAGGGTGGCCACGCCGCAGCCGGCGCAGATGCCCTCTTCCCCGGTAAAGACGGGGATCTTGCCGTGGCAGATATTGTCTACAATGCCGGCGTTGTTGGCCGCGGTGTTATCCGTGGGGACATAAAGAAGCTCGTTGTTGTCCGCGGCGTTCTGGGTGACGGAGGCCATGTCGTTGGTGTCGGAGAAGGGATACTGGGTGCAGGTGTAGCCCAGCTTTTCCAGCTCGGCCTGGACCACATCCACCTGGTACTGGCTGTTGGGCTCGGCAGAGCAGTAGAGCAGGCCGACGGTCTTGGCGTCGGGGAACCACTCCTTGATCATGGCAGCCTGCTGGTCCAGGGGGGCCAGGTCGGAGGTGCCGGACACATTGGTGCCCACGGTGCCGGTAAAGCCGTCGATGCCCAGGGCCACGCCGTATTCCGTAACGGAGGTGCCCAGTACGGGGATGTCGCCGGTGGCGGAGGCCGCGGCCTGGAGGGCGGGGGTGGCGTTGGCCATGATCAGGTCCACACCGTCCGAGACGAAGCCGTTGACGATGGTGGCGCAGGTGGGGCTGTCGCCAGCGGCATTGCCGTCCTTAAACTCCACCTGGCCGGGCAGGGCCTCCTCGATGGCGTCCTTAAAGCCCTGGGTGGCGGCGTCCAGCGCCACGTGGGGGGCGAGCTGGCAGATGCCCACCACATACTGCTCACCGGCGGCGGGGGCGCTTTCGGCGGGCTGGGAGGCGGAGGGAGCGGGCGCGCTGGCGCTGGGAGAGGGGCTGGCGGAGCCGCTGCCGCAGGCGGCCAGAGAGACTGACAGGGCCGCCGCCAGAGCAAGAGCGGCAATTTTCGACAGTTTCTTCATTTCATTCATCCTTCCCGTTGTGCAGGTTGATTACTTTAGCGCTTTTAGGTGTTAAAGTATTATCTGCATTATAAGCACTTTGCGGGGAAATGTCAACCCTAAATTTTTTGTGAAGTTTTTAGCCCGAGACAGGTTACAATGGACTTTTGCGGCCCTCTATGGTACAATCAATCCGACTTTAATATTGGAGGCATGTGCCTTGCGAACGGAAATCCTCGGCGTAGGCTTTGACGATCTGACCCTGGCGGAGGCGGTGGCCGCGGGCCGCGCCCTGCTGGATGGGCAGGGGTGCCACTATGTGGTGACCCCCAATCCCGAGCTGGTGAACACCGCCCGGGCCGACCCGGCGTTCCGGGAGGCCCTCAACGGGGCCGACCTGGTGCTCCCCGACGGCATCGGCGTGGTATACGCCGCCAAAATTTTGGGCAGACCCTTAAAGGGGCGCTGCCCCGGCATCGACTTTGCCGCCGGCCTCATGGCGGAGATGGCCCGGGAGGGCAGGCGACTGTACCTGCTGGGGGCCAAGCCCGGGGTGGCGCAGGCCGCCGCCCGCAATCTGGAGGCCAAATACCCCGGCCTGAACATCTGCGGCGTCCACGACGGCTACTTCCAGGACGACGGTCCGGTGGTGGAGGACATCCGTTCCGCCGCGGCTGACGCGGTGTTTGTCTGCCTGGGTGCGCCCAAGCAGGAGTTCTGGATGGTAAAGAACGGCCCGGCTACCGGGGCCAAGCTGCTGGCCGGGCTGGGCGGGTCCCTGGACGTGTTTGCCGGCGTTACGGAGCGGGCTCCGGAGGCCTGGCAGAAGCTGGGCCTGGAGTGGCTCTACCGGCTGACCAGGGAGCCCAGGCGCATCGGCCGCATGGCCAAGCTGCCCTTGTTCCTGGTCTCCGCCCTGGCAGCCCGGGGAAAGAGCAAGTAAGGAGGCAGAGTCATGGCAGGCAGGCTCATCGTCCTGGAGGGCACCGACGGGTCGGGGAAATCCACCCAGTTCTCCCTCCTGTGCGGGCATATGGACCGGGAGGGCAGACCCTTCCGCAAGCTGATTTTCCCCCAGTATCAGGAGCCCTCGTCGGCCCTGGTCAAGATGTACCTGAACGGAGAATTCGGACCCCACCCCTCCGACGTGAACCCCTACGCCGCTTCGACCTTCTATGCCGTGGACCGCTACGCCTCGTATCAAAAGGTGTGGGGCACGGCGTACCGGGCGGGGGAGCTGATCCTCTCCGACCGCTATACCACCTCCAACGCCGTCCACCAGACCGGAAAGCTCCCCGAGGGGGAGTGGGAGGAGTTTCTCCGCTGGCTTTTTACCTTTGAGTACGGCAGGCTGGGCCTGCCGGAGCCCGATCTGGTGCTCTGGCTGGATATGCCCACCGAGCGGGCGGTGGAGATGCTTCGCCGCCGGGAGGGGGAGACCCACACCAAGGGGGACATCCACGAGGTGGACACGGCCTATCTGGCCCGGTGCCGGAGCGTGGCGGCCACCGCCGCCCGGCTGGGCGGCTGGAAGCGGATCTCCTGTGTGGACGGCAGCGGCCGGGTCCGCGCTCAGGAGGAGATTCACCGCGAGATCTGGGGCGCCGTCGCCCCGCTGCTGGATTCCAATGCAAAAAATGCTTGAGGAGGCCGAAGGGTATGGTCTATATTTTGTTGGGTGAGGGATTTGAAGAGGCCGAGGCCGTGGTGCCCGCCGACCTGCTGCGGCGGGCGGGAGTCCAGGTGGCCCTGGTGGGTCTGGGCGGGCTGCAGGTCACCGGCGGCCACGGCATTACGCTCCGCGCCGACATGGCGCTGGAGCAGGTGGACGCCGAGGCCATGGAGATGCTGGTGCTTCCCGGAGGACTGGGGGGCGTGGAGGCCATCCAGAAAAACCACTTTGCCCAGGGCCTGATCCAAAAGGCGTGGGACAAGGGCTGCTGGTTGGCGGCCATCTGCGCCGCTCCCACCATCCTGGCCCATGCGGGACTGCTGGACCGCCGGAAGGCGGTGTGCTACCCCGGGATGGAGGAGCAGATGGGCTCCGCGGTGGTCCAGCCGGGACAGCGGGTGGTGACCGATGGCCGGATCGTCACGGGGGAGGGCCCCGGGTCCTCTTTTGACTTCGGGCTGAAGCTGGTGGAGGCCCTGCTGGGCGCGGCGGAGGCGGAGAAGGTGCGCCATGCCGTCCACTATCGCTGAGGAAAAGGCGGAGCTCCGGGCGTGGATACAGGTGGAATCCGCCTTCCGCTCCCCCGCCGCCCGGCGGGTGAGCGATGCGGCGCTGCACGCCAGGTTCCTGGCGCTGCCTCAGGTGCGCCTGGCCCGGACGCTGCTGCTCTTTTGGGGGGTGGGCACTGAGCCGGATACCCTCCCCCTCATCGACGAGCTGCTGGCCCAGGGCAAGCGGGTGGCCCTGCCGCGGTGCCTGCCCCACCGGGGCATGGAGGCCCGGCTCATACGGGGCCGGGAGGGGCTTGTCCCCGGCGTCTTCCGCATTCCGGAGCCGGGAGAGGACTGCCCTGTGGCGGCGCGGGACGAGATCGACGTGATCCTGGTGCCCAACCTGTGCTGCGACCGGGAAGGCTACCGGCTGGGCCACGGCGGAGGGTACTACGACCGCTATTTGGCGGGCTACCGGGGCTTTACGGTGGCCTTTTGCCCCCGCTTCCTGCTCTTGGACCGGGTGCCCCGGGACGAACGGGACGTGCCTGTACGCCTGGTGCTTACCGACTGAAGCAGAACAGGCGCGTGGGGCGGGACATGATGTCCCGCCCCACGCCGGAGGATACAGAACGCTAAGTAAGGATCGGACCTCAGCAGCAGGGATCGCAGCCGCAGTTATTGTTGCAGCCGCATCCGCAGCCGCAGTTGTTGCCGCACCCGCAGCCGGAACCGCCCCAGCCGCCGCAGCAGCAGCAAATGATGATGATGATCAGGATGATCCAGCAGCAGCCGCCGCCGCCACCCCAGCCATTGTTACCACAGCACATATTGTTTTTCACCTCACTTGTTCTTGTCTGCGCCATTCTATGTGGCCGGACAGGGGCGGGTTCCGCGGCGAGGAGAAAATATTTCAGCGAGGAGATTTGACACTATGGATGCAAGAAGAAGAGAGCAGGGCCGCAGGCAGGCGCCCCGGCAGCCCCGTGCCGACGGCCGCTCCGCGGCTCCGCGGAAAAAGCGGCGCCACAGGCGCAGCGGCGCCGCGTGGGCCCTTCTGTACGTGGTCTTCGTCATCGGCATTTCCGCCCTGCTGGCCTCCCTGGGCTGGATGTGGGCTGGGGACGTCCTGGCCCTCAACAAAGACGAGCACACCGCCGTCATCACCGTCAGCGAGGGGGAGACCTTCCATGAGGTGACGAATGAGCTCCATGAAAACGGCATCATTGAGTACAAATGGCTGTTCAATCTCTTCGCTACCGTCACCAAGGGGAAGGAGAAGCTGGTCCCCGGCATGTACGAGCTCAACACCGAGATGGACTATCGGGCCATCATCGCCAACCTGGGCTCCAAATCGGTGAGCCGGGTGGAAATCTCGGTGACGATTCCCGAGGGCTACACCGTCATGCAGATCTTCAAGCTCCTGGAGGAGAAGGGGGTCTCCACGGTGGACAAGCTCACCGAGCAGGCGGCCAGCTACAACTATAAGTTCTCCTTCCTCCAGGAGATCCCCCTGGGGGACTATCGGCGGCTGGAGGGCTATCTCTTCCCGGACACCTACCGCTTCTATATGGGAGAGGACCCCAAGACGGTGCTGAACAAGATGATCGCCAACTTTGACCGGAAGTTTACCGACGACATGCGCCAGCAGGCGGCCGACATGGGCTACAGCGTCCATGACATCGTCAACATCGCCTCCATGATCGAAAAGGAGACCGACGGCAGCGACCAGACCCACATCGCTTCGGTCATCTACAACCGGCTCAAAGGCACGGCCACCAACGGCTACCTCCAGATCGACGCCACCATCCAGTATATCCTGCCTGAGCGGAAGGAGAAGCTGACGGCGGAGGACCAGGCCATTGACGACCCCTACAACACCTATCAATACGCCGGCCTGCCGGCGGGCCCCATCTCCAACCCGGGCATCGCCTCCCTCCGCTCCGCGCTGAATCCGCAGAACACCAGCGATTACTACTACGCCCTGGGCGACGACGGGGTCCATCACTTCTTCCAGACCTACGACGCGCAGCAGCGTTTCATCCAGAGCCAGGCGCTCTATCAGAACGGATAACCAAAGAGACAGAGGGGGCCGGCGGGGAAATCCCCGCCGGCCCCCCTTCGGATAAGGATGTGATGGAATGTCCCTTGAACTGCTGGCCCCCGCCGGGGACCGGGAACGGCTGGAGATGGCGTTGGCCTACGGGGCCGACGCCGTCTATCTGGCGGGCAGTGACTTCGGCATGCGAGCCTTTGCCGGGAATTTTGACCGGGAGGGTCTGCGGCAGGCGGTGGCGCTGTGCCGCGGCCGGGGCGCGGCTGTGCATGTCACCTGCAACACCATGCCCCGCAACGACGAGATGGACCGGCTGCCCGGCTGGCTGGAATACCTGGAGGAGCTGGGCGTGGACGCCGTGATCCTGGCCGACCTGGGGGTGTTCCGGCTGGCCCAGAAGTACGCCCCCCATGTCCGGCGCCACGTCTCCACCCAGGCGGGGGTGACCAACTACCAGGTGGCCCGGGCCTGGCACGAGCTGGGGGCGGACCGGGTCATTCTGGCCCGGGAGCTCTCGCTGGAGGAGGTCCGGGAGCTGCGGGCGCGGACGCCCCGGGAGCTGGAGGTGGAGGCCTTTGTCCACGGGGCCATGTGCGTGAGCTACTCCGGCCGGTGCCTGCTGTCCAACTACATGACCGGCCGGGACGCCCAGCGGGGGGCCTGCGCCCAGCCCTGCCGCTACCAGTACGCTCTGATGGAGGAGAAGCGGCCCGGAGAATATTTTCCGGTTTTTGAGGAAAACGGGGAAACCTATATCATGAACAGCCGGGACATGTGCATGATCGACCACGTTCCGGAGCTCCTGGAGGCAGGGGTGGACGCCCTGAAGATCGAGGGCCGGGCCAAGTCGGCCTATTATGCCGCCGCCGTCACCAACGCCTACCGCCACGCGGTGGACGCCGCTCTGGCCGGGGAGCCTCTGGACCCGGTGTGGCGGGCCGAGGTGGACAAGGTGAGCCACCGGCCCTACTCCACCGGCTTCTGGTTCGGGCCGCCGGGCCAGTACACCGGCGACGCGCGGTACATCCGCCGGTGGCAGGTGGTGGCGGTGGTAGAGTCCTGCGACGGGGAGGGAAACGCCGTGCTGTCCCTGCGCAACAAGTTTGCCGCCGGGGACGAGCTGGAGCTCATCGGCCCCGGCCTGGACCCCCTGGCCTTCCGGGTCCCGCGGATGACGGACCTGGAGGGGGCGCCCCTCCGGGAGCCCCGCACGCCCCAGATGCGCTTTTCCATGCGCCTGCCCCGTCCCGCCCCGGCCCTGTCCATCCTGCGGGCCTGCCGGGAACATTCCTGAACGCGGAGGGATTGTATGAAACGCTTTTTCGGCCTCGTCGCGGCCCTGACCCTGGCCCTGAGCCTGTCCGCCGCCGCCGTGCAGGTGGGAGACGCGGTAGGCGAACGCTTCACGCTCCCGGTCTATGAGGCGGAGTGGGAGGTGCTGCGGCTGACCAACGCCGCGCGACTGGCCCGGGGCCTGACGCCCCTGTCCATGTTTGACCGCCTCCACCAGGCGTCCCGTACCCGGGCCAGAGAGCTGGCCGCCGACTACCGCTCCGATCACACCCGGCCTGACGGCTCCAACTGCTTTACCGTCCTAGACGACGTGGCCCTCACCGACTGGAGCGTGGTGGGGGAGAACATCGCCCAGGGCCAGCGCAACTCCGCCGAGGTGGTGACGGCCTGGATGAACAGCCCCGGCCACCGGGCCAACATTCTGGAGGGTGAGTTCACCCATATGGGGGCGGGCTATGACGGCCTCTATAGCTGGGAACAGCTCTTTCTGGGGGCCTGTTCCCCCCGGCCGGAGAAGGTGCTGGCCGGGCCGGCCGGGGAGCGCTTCCCCGTGGGCACCCCCCTGGACGAGATGGGGGCGGTGCTGGTGCTCAGATGTTCCCACGGCGCGAGCTGCCTGCCGGTGACCGCCGGGATGTGTCAGGGCTATGACCCCGAGGCCGCCGGGACCCAGACCGTCACGGTCTCCTACGGCGGCCGGTCGGTGGAGATGACCGTCACCCTGACGGGAGAGACCGCCGCGGGGACGGGGACCTGGGGAGACCTGACCTATGAAAAGACGCCCTCCGGCATCACGATCACCGGCTATACCGGGCCGGGGGCCGGGGAGTGGGAGGACACCGGCAGCGGGACCGCCTACCGCCGGAGCGGGACCTCCGGCGGGGATCTGGTGATCCCCGCGGCCATCGACGGCCTGCCGGTGACCGCCATCGCCTCCCGGGCCTTCTGCGCCGCCACACTGGATTCGGTCACCTTCCCGGCCGGCCTCCGGACCATTGGGGATTCCGCCTTTTACTGCGCCCGGATCGTCCAGCCGGTGGTCATCCCCGCCGGTGTGGAGGAGATCGGCGCCTACGCCTTCAGCTATGTGTCCGGGTTGCCCGCGATGTGTGTGGAGGAGGGCAACCGTGCCTACCGCTCGGTGGGCGGCGTGCTCTTCAGCGCCGACATGACCACCCTGATCCTCTACCCCCAGGGTATGAGCGGCCAGGTCTATACGGTCCCCGAGCGCGTGACGCTGCTCGGCTGCACCAGCTTTGCCAACTGTGGCCTGACGGCCCTCATCGTGCCCAACGCCGAGACCCGGGCCATGGGCTACACCTTCGCCAACTGCGGCCTGACCCTATACGGCGTCCCCGGCGGGGACCTGGAGGAGCAGTATTCCGGCCTGGACGCCGACCGGCTGACCTTCGCGCCGCTGGACCAGGCCCCGGCGTGCGATCCCTACACCGCCTGGGCGGCGGCGGAGGAGCTCTGCGGCCTGGGGCTGCTCCAGGGCAAGGGGACCCTGGCCAACGGCCTGCCCGACTTCGCCCTGGCCGACCCCTGCACCCGGCAGGAGGCCCTGGTGCTGCTGCTGCGGCTGCTGGGTGAGGCGGGCGCGGTGCGCCCGGCGGACGCCTCCGCACACCCCTTTGCCGATGTGGACGCCTGGGCCTCCGCCTATGTGGGCTACGCCTACCAAAACGGCATCGCACAGGGCGCCGGTCCGACCGCCTTCCGCGGCGGAGACGCCGCCACTCCGGCCCAGTGCGTCACCTTCGTGCTGCGGGCCCTGGGCTACGAGAGTGGGGCCGACTTCGCCTGGGACAGCCCCTGGACGCTGTCGGACCGGATCGGCCTGACCCTGGGCCGGTATGGCGCGGAGGCCGGGAAGACCGCCGACCGGGGCGGGATGGTGCTGCTGTGCCGGGCGGCCCTGGACTGCCCCATGGCGGACGGCTCGGGCACGCTGCGGCAGCACCTGCAGGCGCGGGGCGTCTTGCAAGAGGAAAGTGATTTTATTGAATTTCAATAAAAATATATTGAAATTCGCATGCGACTGTGCTATCCTGAGTCCAGGAAGGTGATCGCATGGAAGGACGTGTCACGGCCAGAGGCCGGGCCCGCTGGTTTTTCGCGGGGCACATGGTGGTGACGGCGGCCAGTTTCCTGCTGCTGCTGGCTCTGGGCGCCCTGGACGTGAACGTGGAGGACCGGCCGGCGTGGGTGCTGCTGGGGGTCATGCTTGCCCTCTACGTCCCGGCGGGCTGGATCACGGCCCGGTGGCAGGGCTGGTCCCGCCCCACGCCTGGGGAAGGGGTGCGGGCGGTGCTGCTGCCCGCTCTGACGGCCTGGGCCTGGGCCCTGACCGGCTGGGGACTGGTGACCCTGACGCCCCAGAGCGAGGTTGGGATGTGGATGCTGCTGTCCACCGGCCTGTTTGCCACCCCGTCCTTTTTTCTCATGCTGCTGACCCTGCTCCATCTGGCGACCGAGCCGCTGTGGCAGCCGGTGTGGTATCTTGCCATGGGCCTGGCCGGGCTGCTGCCGCCGCTGCTGTTCGTTTTGGGGTCCATCCTGCCGAAAAGACGGTTGACAACGGCGGAAAATGTGATAAACTAATGAAGCTAACGGCAATGACGGAGCCAAGGATACCACGCCGCACAGAGCGAGAGGGGACGGTGCGAGCCCTCTGCGACACGGGTGTCCGCGCCACTTCCGAGCCGCCCGCGACGAGCGGGACGCCCCATCCCCGTTACCGGATGACTGAGATATGCCCGGCGTCCGGCGCGGGGCATTGATTAGGGTGGTACCGTGGAGTAGACTTGCTCCGCCCCTAACCGGGGCGGGGCTTTATTTTTTTGTATCGGAGGTAATTCCCATGCCCACCAGGAAGTACGGCCTCAACGAGCTGCGCGAGATGTTCCTCAGCTTTTTTGAGACCAAAGGCCATCTGCGCCTGCCCAGCTTTTCCCTGATTCCCCAGAACGACCCGTCCCTGCTGCTCATCAACTCCGGCATGGCCCCCATGAAGCCCTGGTTCACCGGCGAGCAGGAGCCGCCCCGCCATCGGGTGACCACCTGCCAGAAGTGCATCCGCACCGGCGACATCGACAACATCGGCCATACCGCCCGCCACGGCACCTATTTCGAGATGCTGGGCAACTTCTCCTTTGGCGACTACTTCAAAAAGGACGCCATCCACTGGGCCTGGGAGTTCCTGACCTCCCCCGAGTGGGTGGGGCTGGACCCGGACCGGCTGTACCCCTCCGTTTTCGCCGGCAACGAGACCACCCCCGCCGACGATGAGGCCTTCCGGATCTGGAACGAGGAGATCGGTATCCCCGCCGGGCGCATCTTCAAGTTCGGCAAGGAGGACAACTTCTGGGAGCACGGCTCCGGCCCCTGCGGCCCCTGTTCTGAAATCTATTACGACCGGGGGGAGAAGTACGGCTGCGGCCAGCCGGGCTGTACGGTGGGCTGCGAGTGCGACCGATATATCGAGGTCTGGAACGTGGTATTCTCCCAGTTTGACAACGACGGCGAGGGCCACTACACCGAGCTCAAGCAGAAGAACATCGACACCGGCATGGGTCTGGAGCGCCTGGCGGTGGTGTGCCAGGACGTGGATTCCCTCTTCGATGTGGACACCGTCATGAACATTACCAACAAGGTGTCGGAGATCACCGGGGCCCACTACGGGCAGACCAGGGAGAAGGACGTCTCCCTGCGGGTCATCACCGACCACATCCGCTCGGCCACCTTTATGATCTGCGACGGCGTGCTCCCCTCCAACGAGGGCCGGGGCTACGTTCTGCGCCGCCTGCTGCGCCGGGCGGCCCGCCATGGCAAGCTGCTGGGCGTCAACGAGCCCTTCCTGTACGAGGTGTGCGATACCGTCATCCATGAAAACGAGGGCCACTATCCCGAGCTGCGGGAGCGGCAGGAGTATATCACCAAGGTCATCCGGACGGAGGAGGAGAACTTCGCCCGCACCATCGACGGCGGCATGAGGATTTTCAGCGACCTGCTGGCCGGACACAAGGCCAAGGGGGAGACGGTGTTCTCCGGGGCCGACGCCTTCAGGCTGTATGACACCTACGGCTTCCCCATCGACCTGACCATCGAGATGGTGGAAGAACAGGGCATGAGCGTGGACCAAGCGGGCTTCCAGAAGCTGATGCAGGAGCAGAAGGAGCGGGCCCGGAAGGCCCGGGAGGCCCTGGGCGACCTGGGCTGGGCCGGTGTGGAGTTCGGCAAGGACGTGCCCGAGACTGAATTTGTGGGCTATGAGCACACCACCTTCCCTGGGGCCAAGGTGGTGGCCCTGGTGGTGGAAAACGAGCCGGCTGAGGAGCTGATGCCCGGCGTGGAGGGCATCGTGGTGCTGGACAAGACCCCCTTCTACGCCGAGATGGGCGGCCAGGTGGCCGACCACGGGGAGATCGTCATTGCCGGCGACCGGGGCGTCTGCTTTGAAGTGACCGACGTGCAGAAGAACAAGGGCGGCAAGTATATGCACTACGGCAAGCTGTTGGAGGGCGTTTTGAAGGTAGGCGACGCCGTCTGCGCCCAGATCGACGGCCAGCGCCGCAAGGCCGTCATGCGCGCCCACTCGGCCACCCATCTGCTGGATAAGGCCCTGCGCACCGTGCTGGGCGACCACGTTCAGCAGGCCGGCTCCCTGGTGGAGCCCGACCGGCTGCGCTTCGACTTCACCCACTTCTCCGCCATGACGGTCGAAGAGCTTCAGCAGGTGGAGGTCATGGTGAACGACGCAATCCTGGAGGGCTATCCCATCCGCACCGACGTGCTGCCCATCGAGGAGGCCAAAAAGAGGGGTGCCATTGCCCTGTTCGGCGAGAAGTACGGCGACACCGTCCGGGTGGTGGACATGGGCGGCGGCTATTCCGTGGAGTTCTGCGGCGGCACCCACCTGGACAATACCGCAAAGGCCGGGCCGTTCCACATTGAAAGCGAGTTTTCCGTGGCCAGCGGCGTGCGCCGGATTGAGGCCACCACTGGCCGTGCCACATTGGAGTGTATGCACAGCCACTGCTGTACGATCAACGCTATGGCGGAGACGCTGAAGGCCAAGCCGGCGGACCTTGTTTCCAAGGCCGCGCAGGAGATCCAGGAGATCCGGGCGCTGCGCCATGCGGTGGAGGCCTTCAAGGCCCGCGAGGCCGTGGGCGAGGCGGGCCGCTTCCTCATGGGGGCCAAGAGTGTGGGTGGCCTGAAGGTCGTCACCGCCACGCTGGATGACGCCGACGCCGACCGCCTGCGCAAGATGGGCGATTTCCTGCGGGACAAGGACCAGACCGTGGTGGCCGTGCTCTCCGCCGTGCGGGAGGAGAAAATCACCTTCCTGGCCGTCTGCGGCAAGGAGGCAGTGGCCAAGGGAATCAAGGCCGGCGATATCATCCGGTCCGTCACGGCCGTCTGCGGCGGCAAGGGCGGCGGCAGGCCCGACTCCGCCATGGGCGGGGGCACCGACGTGCTCAAGCTGGACGACGCGCTGGCCTCTGTGGACGACTTTGTCCACGCCAAGCTGGGGCTGTAAAAGGAGGTTTTTCCATGAGTGACTGCCTGTTTTGCAAGATCATCGCGGGGGAGATTCCCTCTTCCGGGGTCTATGAGGACGAGCTGTGCTACGCCTTCTACGACATCGACCCGCAGGCCCCCACCCATTTCCTGGTGATCCCCAAGGAGCACATCGGCTCCTGCGGGGAGATCGGGCCGGAGAATGCCGCCGTGGTGGGCCATATCTTCCAGGTCATCTCCAGGCTGGCCGGGGAGCTGGGCATGGAGAGCTTCCGGGTGGTGTCCAACTGCGGCGAGCAGGCGGGTCAGTCCGTCCACCATCTGCACTTCCATGTGCTGGCGGGACGGGATATGACCTGGCCGCCGGGCTGAGGTGCCGGCGTGTTCCGCGCCCCTCCGGGGGGGAAGCGCAAGCCCTCCCCAATGGGGGACTGCAAGAACCTAAGCCCAGGGAAGGGGGGAAAGAGAGCCCCCTTCCCTGGCGTTTTTTTGCCTCTTTTCCAGAAGGGAGGTCCCGCCGGTGGCCCTGTCTCGACTGGACTTAAAATCAAATATGTGGTAATATCAGACTGTATAGTCGGCTTTTATCCATCAAAACCTACCAAATGGTAGTGTGAAATAGGTGATTGCATGTATTTTCGACGTCTGGCCGACATGCGAAATGATCGGGATTTGAAGCAAAAAGAGGTTGCGGCCTATTTAGGCCTGCATCCGGATGTGTATGGCCGCTATGAGAAGGGAAAACGTGAGATCCCGGTCTGGGCCGTCATAAAGCTGGCGGAGTATTTCCGGACGAGCACCGACTATCTCCTGGGCCGGACGGACGACCCGGCGCCGCCCCGTGCGTAAGCTCTTCTGCTTCTCGGCCGCCTTCGCCGCGGCGGTCTTTGCCCTGCGCTACGGCGCGGCCCCGCTGGTCCTGCTGGCCCTCCCCGCTGCCCTGTGGCGGAGAGAAGACCGGGCGCTGCGGGCCGGGCTGGTCTGCCTGGGCCTGATTGCGGGCCTTTTGTGGTGCCGGGGCTACGACGCCCTTGTACGCGCCCCCGCCCGGGCCCTGGAGAACACCTGGGCGGAGGTCTCCGCCACGGTGGAGGACTGGCCCCGGGAGACCTCCCACGGCGTTTCGGTCACCGTCCGGGTCCACACTCCGTCGGGTCCTGACGCGAAGGCCCTCATCTACGCGGACGAGAACTATGCCTGGCTCTCCCCCGGCGACGGACTGACCTTCACCGCCCGGTTCCGCCCGGCGGATCGGGTCCGGGGCGCGGCCGACGAGACCTGCCCCGCCCGGGGCGTCTTCCTGCGGGCCTACGCCAATGGGGAGGCGCTGACGGTGGAGCGCCCGGACCGGGTGCCCCTTCGATACTGGCCCGCCCAGTGGGCCGGGGGCCTGCGGCGGACTGTGGAGTCCCTCTTCCCGTCGGAGGTGTCGCCCCTGATCCGGGCCCTCCTCACCGGCGACAAGGCCAGGCTGTCCGACGCGGACTACGGGGCCCTCCAGCGCGCCGGGCTGGCCCATACCGTGGCGGTCTCCGGCCTGCACATCTCCTTTCTGGTGTGGGTGGCCGTCCAGCTCCTGGGGCGGAACCGCCGCCGCACTGCCCTCCTGGCCCTGCCGCTGCTGGCCTTCTACGCCCTGGCGGTGGGGGGCTCCCCCTCGGTGGTCCGGGCAGTGGTGATGCAGGGGCTGCTGCTCCTGGCCCCGCTGCTGGGCCGGGAGACCGATCCGCCCACCAGTCTGGCCTTCGCCCTGCTCCTGCTGCTGGTCCAGAACCCCTACGCCGCCCACAGCGTCAGCCTCCAGCTCTCCTTCGCCGCCGTGGTGGGGCTCTTGGCCTTTTCCGGGCGGCTGGAGGGCTTTCTGTGGGACAAGCTGGACCTGAAACCGGCCCGGAAGGGCTGGAAGCGCTGGCGCAACAAGGCCGTCCGCCTGCTGGTGACCACCTTTTCCGGCACCTGCGGGGCCCTGGCCTTCTCCACACCCCTGGCGGCCTGGCAGTTCGGCTCGGCCTCTCTGATCGCCCCACTGTCCAACCTGCTGTGCCTGTGGTGTGTGGAGTTGGTGTTCACCCTGGGCCTGACGGCGGCGGCTCTGGGCATGGCCGTTCCCGCCATGGGCGGAGCGCTGGCCGCGCTGGTCACGCCTTTTGCCCGCTGGCTGCTGTGGATGGCCCGGCACTTGGCGGACCTGCCCTTCGCCTCCCTGTCTCTCACCAGCCCCTATCTGACGGCCTGGCTGGCCTTTGTCTACGGCGTTTTCTTGCTGTGCTGCGTCTGGCGGCGGCAGCGGCGGTATGTGCTGCCCGTCTGCGCCTGCGTCTGCACCCTGTGCGTCTGCCTGGTGCTGACCCGGCTGGCCGACACCGCGCCCCGGCTCACCCTGGTGGCGCTGGACGTGGGCCAGGGGCAGAGCACTCTGCTGCGCTGCGGGGCGCGGACCGCCCTGGTGGACTGCGGCGGCAGCGAGGGCAATGCCGGGGACCGGGCGGCGGACTACCTGCGGGACCGGGGGCGGGACTCTCTGGACCTGCTGGTGCTGACCCACTTCCACGCCGACCACGCCAACGGAGTGGCCGAGCTGCTGGAGCGGGTGCGGGTGGACGTGCTGGCCGTCCCGGACGTGGAGCCGGACGACCCTCTGCGGCGGGAGCTGCTGGCCCTGGCGGAGGAAAAGGGAACCCAGGTCTGGCTGGTGCGGGAGGACGCCCGGCTGGCCTTCGGCTCCGCCGAGCTGACCCTCTACGCCCCGCTGGGGGCGGGGGAGGCCAACGAGGAGGGCTTGTCCCTGCTGTGCCGGGCAGGGGACTTCACCGCCCTGTTCACCGGGGATATGGGGGCCGACATCGAGGCCCGGCTGGTGAAGTACGGGGACCTGCCCCAGGTGGATGTGCTGGCTGTGGGGCACCATGGCTCAAAGAACGCCGCATCCCAGCTTTTGCTGGATACCGTCTCACCGGAGACCGCTCTGGTCTCGGTGGGGTATAATACTTACGGACACCCGTCGCCGGAGACCCTGCTCCGGCTGGACGGAGCGGACTGCGTGATCTACCGCACCGACCTGCAGGGGACCATCACCGTTACGGTGGGCTAAAGGAGAGAGGATATGCCGCCAAAACAGAGCGGGGACAGCGCCGCCTACAAACAGCTCAAGCAGGATATCGCCGCCGGGACCATCGGCCGGCTGTATGTGTTCCACGGGGAGGAGGCCTACCTCCGGGACTATTATCTGGGCCAGATGAAGACCAAATTGGTGCCCGCCGGGCTGGAGGAGTTCAACCTCCACACGGTGCAGGGCAGGGACTGCGACCCCAAACGGCTGGCCCAGGAGATCGACGCCCTGCCCATGATGAGCCCAAGGACCATGGTGCTGGTGTACGATTATGACCTGTTCAAGGCCCCGGCGGGGGACAAGGAGGCCCTGACGGCCCTGTTCGCCGACCTGCCGGACTATGTATGCCTGGTGTTCATCTACGATCTCATCGAGTATAAGCCCGACGCCCGGACCAAGCTGGCCGCCGCCCTCAAGCAGCAGGGCGCCGCCGTGAAGTTTACCCGGCAGGAGCAGGGGGACCTGGTGGACTGGGTCCGCCGCCGCTTCCGGGCCCTGGACCACGACATTGACTCCGAGCTGGCCCGGTATCTCATCTTCCTGTGCGGGGACCTGATGAACGGGCTCATCTCGGAGATTGGCAAAATCGGCTCCTACGCCAGCCACAGGGTCGTCACCCGCGCCGACATCGACGCCGTGGCCACCCCGCAACTGGACGCGGTGGTGTTCCAGATGACCGACGCCATCGCCGCCGGGAACTTTGACAAAGCCGCCTCGGTGCTGGGGGACCTGCTCCACATGGGGGAGCCTCCCATCAAGCTCCTGAGTGTGCTGGGCCGGCAGCTTCGGCAGCTCTACTCCGCCCGGCTGGCCTTGGAGAGCCGGAAGGGCAGCGGGTATGTGGCCCAGCTCTGGGCCATGCGCTCGGCCTACCCGGCCCAGAAGCTCACCGACGCCGCCCGGCGGTTCGACCGGAACTGGTGCCGCATGGCGGTGACCGAGGCGGCCAAAGCCGACCTGGCCATGAAATCGGTTTCGGGGGCCGACGGGGAAGAGCTGCTGATCGAGCTGCTTTTGAAGCTGGCCAACACAAAGCCGAAAACCGGCATCGCGTGAGGGAGGTGGACCCGTGTTCCGCATCCAAGAGGCCATCGTGGTGGAGGGCCGCTATGATAAAAACACCCTGTCTCAGCTGGTGGACACGGTCATACTGGAGACCTCCGGCTTCGGTGTGTTCCAGAACGCCGAGCTGGTGGCCCTGCTGCGCCGTCTGGCCCGGACCCGGGGTCTGATCGTCCTCACCGACTCCGATGGGGCGGGCTTTCTCATCCGCGGCCACCTGAAAAGCGCCCTGCCCGCCCAGGGGGTGAAGCACGCCTATATTCCCGACGTGCCCGGCAAGGAGCGCCGCAAGCGCGCCCCCGGCAAGGAGGGCAAGCTGGGGGTGGAGGGCATGTCCCCGGCGGTGCTGGAGGCTGTGCTCCGCCGGGCGGGGGCCACCTTTCTGGACGAGCCGGACGCCGCCGCCCAGACCTCCCCGCCCATCACCAAGGCCGATCTGTTCGCGCTGGGGCTCTCCGGCGGGCCGGGGGCGGCGGAGCGGCGGGGGATGCTGCTGAAAAAACTGGACCTGCCGGAGCATCTGTCCCCCAATGCCCTGCTGCCGGTCCTCAACGCACTGTATACAAGAGATGCGTTTCTACAAGAGGTAGAGGAATGGAGCTGAATACCCCCCTGACGGCCCTGCCCGGAGTGGGCCCCGCCCGGGCCAGGAGTCTGGAAAAGCTGGGCTTGAGAACGGTGGGGGATCTGCTGTGCTACTATCCCCGGGACTATGAGGACCGGACCAAGCGGTACGCCATCGCCCAGGCCCCGGCGGATACGCCGGTGTGCGTTTCCGCCATGGTGGCCGAGACGCCGCGGCTCTCCCGCATCCGAAAGGGACTGGAGCTGACCCGGGTAAAGGTGGTGGACGGCTCCGCCGCCATGACCCTTACCTTCTTCAATCAGAGCTACGTCAGAGATGCCCTGGTCCCCGGGCAGGAGTACATTTTCTACGGCCGGGTGGAGGGGGACCGGGGGGGCCGCCAGATGACCAACCCGGTGTTCGAGCGGGAGGACCGGGCCCGGTTTACCGGGCGCATCCTGCCGGTCTATCCCCTGACGGCGGGGGTGTCCAACAACCTGCTGGCCGGCCTGGCCCAGCGGGCGGTGGAGGAGTGCGCCTGCCAGGTGGCCGAGACCCTGCCCGCGGATCTACTGGAGGCCCATGACCTGGCCCCGGCGGAGTTCTCCTGCCGCAGTATCCACTTTCCCCAGGACTTTGACGCCCTGGCCCGGGCCAAACGGCGGCTGGTGTTTGAGGAGCTCTTCACCCTGTCCGCCGGCCTGGCCCTGTTGCGCCAGCGCCGCAGCGGGGGGGAGGGGCCAGCCTTTCCGGCCTGCGACCCGGCGGACTTTTATGCTCTGCTGCCCTTTGCGCCCACGGAGGCCCAGCGGCGGACCATCTCCGAGTGCGCCGCCGATCTGACCTCGGGACGGCCCATGAACCGGCTGGTCCAGGGGGACGTGGGCTCGGGCAAGACGGCGGTGGCCGCGGCCTGTGCCTGGATGGCCTTCCGCAGCGGCTGGCAGGCGGCCATGATGGCCCCCACTGAGATCCTGGCCGAGCAGCACTGCCGCTCCCTGTCGGCGCTGCTCGCCCCCGCTGGGATGCGGGTGGGACTGCTCACCGGCAGTATGCGGGCCGGAGAAAAAAAGAGGGTCTATGCCGCCCTGGAGGCGGGGGAGATCGACTTCGTGGTGGGGACCCACGCTTTGCTGTCCGGACCGGTGGCCTTCCGGCGGCTGGGCCTGGTGGTGGCCGACGAGCAGCACCGTTTCGGCGTGGAGCAGCGGGCGGCCCTGGCCGCCAAGGCGAACACGCCGGATTGCCCGCCCGAGGCGGGCCGCCGCCTGTGCGGCGAAGGCCGGGGGAATTCAGTTTCCCCGGCCGCAAATGGAATGGATGGGGTCCCTACAGCGGCATGCCGCTGTGGGGAAGTGGAGCAGCGGGCGGCCTTGGCCGCCAAGGGCGAGAAAAAGATTCGCCCCCATGTGCTGGTCATGTCGGCCACCCCCATCCCCCGCACCCTGGCCCTTATCATCTACGGGGACCTGGACGTGTCGGTCATCGACCAGCTTCCGCCGGGCCGCCTTCCGGTGAAAACAGTGCTGGTGGGGGAATCCAAACGGCAGCGGATGTACGGCTTTGTCCGCGAGCAGATCCGCCAGGGGCGGCAGGCCTACATCGTCTGCCCTGCCATCGAGACCGACCCGGAGAGCGCCGCCGCCGATCTGAAGCGGGTGGTGGAGTACGCAGAAGGGCTGCAAAAGCAGGTGTTCCCTGACCTGCGGGTGGGGCTGGTCCACGGCAGGATGAAAGCGAAGGACAAGGAGGCGGCCATGGCCGCCTTCGCCCGGGGGGAGACCCATATCCTGGTGTCCACCACCGTGGTCGAGGTGGGGGTGGACGTGGCCAACGCCACGCTGATGATCGTGGAAAACGCCGACCGTTACGGCCTGAGCCAGCTCCACCAGCTCCGGGGCCGGGTGGGCCGGGGGGAGCACCAGTCCTGGTGCGTGCTGGTCAGCGACAACCGCAGCCCGGAGACCCGGGCCCGGCTCAAGGTGCTGGTGGACACCGCCGACGGCTTCCGGATCGCCGAGGAGGACCTGAAGCTCCGCGGGCCCGGCGACTTTTTCGGCCGCCGACAGCACGGCCTGCCCGCGCTGCGCATGGCCGACCTGAACACCGACACCCGGGTACTCAAGGAGGCCCGGGACGCCGCGGTGGCGCTGCTCTCCGCCGACCCGGATCTGTCCCGTCCGGAGCACCGGCCTTTACAGGAGAAGGTGCGGCGGCTGTTCGAGGAAAATCCCGATATGTTCAATTGAGAGGAGACCGGATATGTACGAGTACAAATACGTAAACCTGCTGTCCGACGGCGTGGCCGCCGCCAAGTTCCAGGAGCACCGGGCGATCATCGACCAGCACGCCACCCAGGGCTGGCGGTACGCCGGCTGTATCCCCACCCACATCAGCGGCAGCGGGGTGCTGTGCAATCTGGATCTGATTTTTGAACGGGAAAAGGAGGAATTCTGTCATGACTAAATTGGAACGGGCCCGGGAGCTTCGGGCCGACACCACCCGGCACTACAACTGCTGCCAGTCGGTGGTGCTGCCCTTCGCCGAGGAGCTGGGGCTGGACGAGGAGGCCGTTTTGAAGCTGGCCGAGCATTTTGGCTCCGGGATGCGGCGTGGCTCGGTGTGCGGGGCGGTGACCGGGGGGCTGATGGCCCTGGGCCTCATGGGAAAGAGCGGCAGTCAGGACGCGCAGGCCTTCCAGCGGGCCTTTCGGGAGGGGTCCCAGTATCTGGACTGCGCCGAACTGCTCAAATGCGCCAAAGAGCGCGGGGAGGAGAAAAAGGAGCACTGCGACCGGATGGTGTTTCTGGCGGTGGAGCTGGTGGAGGAAATGCTGAAAAATTGAGGGAAAGGGCTTGACTGTAAAGTTGCTTTATCCTTTATAATGCCCTCAAAAGGAGGGATTCCATGACGGTCAAGGAATTGGAACAGGCTCTGGGCATGAGCCGGGCCAACATCCGGTTTTACGAAAAGGAGGGGCTGCTTTCTCCGCTCCGGCTGGAGAATGGTTACCGGGACTACACCCCGGACGACCTGGAGACCCTGCGGAAGATCAAACTGCTGCGGCAGCTCCAGGTCCCGGTGGAGGACATCCGGGCGCTCCAGCAGGGCGGAAAGGAACTGACCGCTCTTTTGGCGGCCCAGGAGGAGGACCTCCGGCGGCGGGCGTCGGATCTGGAGGCCGCCCGGACGCTGTGCCGCCGGATGGAGGCGGACCAGGTGAGTTACCGGGATCTGGACGCGGTCCGGTATCTGGAGGAGATGGAGCGGTTGGAGCGGGGCGGCGCCCGGTTCCAGAGCGTGGAGGCCGATGCCCTGCCCACGGTCAGCCATCCCTGGCGGCGGTTTTTTGCCCGTAGCCTGGACTTCGGACTGTGCCGCCTGCTGCTGAACGCCGTCCTGGCTCTGGGGTTTCGCTTCCAGGCGGGAGACGGACTGTTGTGGACGCTGCTGATGAGCTATCTGACCTGGGCGGTGCAGTTCGTGCTGGAGCCCCTGCTGCTGAGCACCTGGGGCTATACGCCGGGCAAGTGGGTCCTCGGTCTGACGGTCCGAAACGCCGAAGGCGGCAAGCTGCGCTTCTCGCAGGCTGCCGCCCGGCTGGCCGGGGTGTTTTGCCGCGGTGAGGGCTATGGCATCCCCCTCTACAATCTCTATCGCAATTACAAGTGCTACAGGGCCTGCGACGCCGGGGAGCCTCTGCCCTGGGAGGAAGAGCAGGCCTACACCATCCGGGACCTGCGGGCGCTGCGCTGCCTGGGCCTTGCGGCGGCTTACGGGGCCGTGATGGGTTTGGGTGTGCTGGTCGGTCTGTATCTGTTGGTACCGCCGGTGCGGGGCCCCCTGACGGTGGCGGGATTTGCCCGCAACTACAACGATGTGTATGGGCGGTATTTTGGAGAGGCGAGCTACCAACTGGACGTATCCGGGACCTGGCAGGAGAATGGGGCTGAAAACGCGATCGTTTTGGATTGGACCGGAGGCGGGTCGCCCCCTGCGTTTGACTACACCCTGTCCGACGGCGTGCTGACCGCCGTTTCCTTTCAGGAGCGTGCGCCGGAGCTGCCGTTCGGCTCCGGCAGCCGGCCGGCTGCCACGGTGCTCGCGCTGCTGTGCGCCCGGTCGGAGGTGGGGCTGTTCAACTGGCGTCGGGCGGCCATGGAGGCGCTGGAGCAGATGGGGCCGGCCCATGAGGACTACAGCTTTACCTGCTATGGTCTGACGGTGACCAATCAGGCGGACTATACGGGCTACGAGACGGTGGGAGACTACCTGTGGCCTGTGGAGGGGGAGACGCAGACATTCCGGCAGACCTTTTCCGTCACCCTGGCGGAGTAGGTCAAATTGTAAATATTTTTTGAACCCTCTTGAAAAATCGTATCCTAAGTATTATGATAGCGTTAGCACTCTTGAATAATGAGTGCTAACGCTATGTTTATAAGGAGATTCATATATACGGAGGCGTGCACCATGGCAAAAAAACAATTCAAGGCGGAATCAAAGCGGCTGCTGGACCTGATGATCAACTCCATCTACACCCACAAGGAGATTTTCCTCCGGGAGCTCATCTCCAACGCCAGCGACGCGGTGGACAAGCTGGCCTACAAGGCCCTCACCGACGATCAGGTGGGTCTGGACCGGGGAGACTTCAAAATTACGCTGGTCCCTGACAAGGAGCAGCGTACCCTCACCATCTCCGACAATGGCATCGGCATGACCAAGGAGGAGTTGGAGGACAACCTGGGCACCATCGCCCGCAGCGGCTCTCTCCAGTTCAAGCAGGAGCTGGCCCAGAAGGACGAGGGGGACAAGACCGACATCATCGGCCAGTTCGGCGTGGGCTTCTATTCCGCCTTCATGGTGGCCGACCGGGTGACGGTGGTCTCCAGGGCCTACGGCTCGGACGAGGCGTGGAAGTGGGAGTCCGCCGGGGCGGACGGCTACACCCTCACCGCCTGTGAAAAAGAGGCCGTGGGCACCGACATCACCCTGCACATCAAGGACAACACCGAGGACGACGACTACGACCCCTATCTGGAGACCTACCGGCTGGATGAGCTGGTGAAGAAATACTCCGACTATATCCACTATCCCATCGTCATGGAGATGGAGCACTGCCATCAGAAGCCCAAGCCGGAGGACGCGCCGGAGGACTACCGGCCCGAGTATGAGACTGTGAAGGAGTGGGAGACCCTCAACTCCATGGTGCCCCTGTGGCAGCGGCCCAAGGGCGAGCTGAAGGACGAGGACTACAACCAGTTCTACAAGGAGAAGTTCGGAGATTGGGAGGACCCCCTGGCGGTGATCCACACCTCCGCCGAGGGCATGGTGGAGTATAAGGCTCTGCTCTATCTTCCCGCCCGGGCCCCCTTTGACTTTTACACCCGGGAGTATCAGAAAGGCCTGCAGCTTTACTCCTCCGGCGTGCTCATCATGGACAAGTGCGCCGACCTGGTGCCCGACTGCTTCTCCTTCGTCCGGGGCGTGGTGGACTCCCCCGACTTCTCCCTGAATATCTCCCGGGAAATGCTCCAGCACACCCGGCAGCTCAAGGTCATCGCCGCCAACCTGGAGAAGAAGATCAAGGCCGAACTGCTGAAGCTCCAAAAGGACGACCGGGAGAAGTATGAGAAGTTCTGGTCCGCCTTCGGCCGCCAGATCAAGTACGGCGTGGTGGGGGAGTACGGAGCCAAAAAGGACCTGCTGAGGGACCTGCTGCTGTTCTGGTCCTCCAGGGAGGAGAAGAACACCACCCTGGCCGAATACAAGGCGCGCATGGCCGAGGACCAGCCCTACGTCTACTACCTCTGCGCCGAGAGCGTGGAGAAGGCGGCCAAGCTGCCCCAGGCTGAGCGCATTCTGGATCAGGGCTATGAGATCCTCTACCTCACGGACGAGGTGGATGAGTTCATCATGAATACTCTGGCCGAGCTGGACGGCAAGGCCTTCAAGAACGTCAATGACAACGACGCCCTGCCCGAGAGCGACGAGGAGAAGGCGGCCAGCGAGAAGAAGGCCGAGGAGAATAAGGATGTGCTGGACTTCGTCAAAGAGGCCCTGGGCGACCGGATCAAGGAGGCCCGGGTGTCCAAGATCCTGAAATCCGCCCCGGTGTGCATGACCTCCGACGGCCCGGTCACCCTGGAGATGGAGAAGTATTTCCAGCGGGTGGACCCCGAGCAGGCCAAATTTATGAAGGCCCAGCGGGTGCTGGAGCTCAATCCGGATTCCGGCGCCTTTGCCGCGCTCCGGGCCGCCCTGGACAGCGATAAGGAGCTGGCGGGCACATATGCCGAGATCCTGTACGACCAGGCGCTGCTCATTGCCGGCTTCCCTCTGGAGGACCCCTCCCGCTACACCGAGCTGGTGTGCAGTTTGATGAAGTGAACAAAAACAGGAGCGCCGCCCGAGGGCGGCGCTCCTGTTTTCGACAAATGAGGGGGACTATTTGGGGAAGATGGGGCCTGGGTCCTATAAACAAAACAAAAAATAGCTTCAAACGAAAGAATATGACACTTCGAAGTTTGGATAAGGTGACAATTGCGCGGACCGCCCCGGCGTGTTATACTCGGAGCAGATAAGGAGGTAATGCCAATTATGTTGATCGAAATGAAGTTTCATTCCGTCGCCGAGCTCCAGCGCCTGCAGGAGATCGCCTGCGACGTCAAGGAAGAGGTCTTCCTGCACTCCATGGACGACCGCATCCGTGTAGATGCCAAGTCTTTTATCGGACTGTTCACGCTGGACTTTACCCAGCCGGTAAAGGTGGTCACCGAGTCCCCCTATGTGATCCGCAAGCTGGAGATACTCAAGCGCAAGCAGGAACGGGCGCTGGCCTGAGGGCCGGCGCCTTTCTGATTTTGCTGGAGATGAAAACGGGCGCCTCCCAGAAGGGGGCGCCCGTTTGGTCATTCTCCGTCGGGCAGGGGCAGGCGGCGGTGCTCCACCGGCCCCCATGCGGGCAGAGGCAGGCGCTGCATGGCCCCGAACACCCGGCTCTTCAGACCGGGGTACTGCCGGTCCAGGTCCCGGACCAGCTCCTTGATCTCCTGCCGCTTGGTGCAGCCGTTGGCGGGGCAGGGGTTATAGACCACCGGCAGGCCGGCCCTGGCCGCCGCGCCGCGGACCATGGCCTCCCCGCAGTAGAGCAGAGGCCGAATCTGGGTGATGCCCGTCCGGTCCAGGTAGGTTACCGGCTGAAAGCAGGAGATGCGGCCCTCATAGAACAGAGAGAGAAAAAAGGTCTCCACGGCGTCGTCGTAATGATGGCCCAGGGCGATCTTGGTGATGCCCCGCTCCTGGAGCGCGTTGTGGAGGGCGCCACGCCGCATTTTGGCGCACAGGGAGCAGGGGTTGCTCTCCTGGCGCAGGTCGAAGATGATGTGGTGGATTTCGGTGTGCAGCAGGGTGTAGGGCACATTCAGCCGGGCGCACAGGTCCGCCACCCGGGAGAAGTCGGCGCTCTCCCGGCCGTCGGCGTGGCCCATGTCCAAAGTAATGGCCTCCACCGTGAAGGGCTTGGGATAGAACTCCCGCAGCTTGGCCAGGGCCGCCAGCAGCGTCAGGGAATCCTTTCCCCCGGAGACGCCAACGGCCACCCGGTCCCCGGACTGAATCATGTCGTAATCCTCCACACAGCGGCGGACGTGGCTCAAAACCTTGTTCATGGAGCACCTCAAAAAAGAAAAATGATATTTAGGAAATCAAAGATATCGCGAGATAACAGGAGAAAAAACGAGATTGCGTTTTCTAAATAAAAAAAGTTTAAAAAAGCGGTTGACACCTTGTAACTTGGGTATTATAATACAAAACGCTCCACCCGTAAAGAGTGGAGCGTCAATCATGTTTAGAGCAAAATAACATAGAAGATCAAACAAATTGGAGGTTACACCATGTCCACATTTATGGCCAACAAGGGCAACATCGTGCGCAAGTGGTACATTCTGGACGCCGCTGGCAAGCCCCTGGGCAAGACCGCCGCTACCGCCGCCGTCCTGCTCCGCGGCAAGCACAAGCCCGAGTATACGCCGCACGCCGACTGCGGCGACTTTGTCATCATTGTCAACGCCGAGAAGGCCGTGCTCACCGGCAAGAAGCTGGAGCAGAAGTATTACCGCACCCACTCCGGCTGGGTGGGCGGCCTGAAAGAGACTAAGTATCGCCTGCTGATGCAGGACAAGCCTGAGTTGGCCATGAAGCTGGCCGTCCGTGGCATGATGCCCCGCAACATCATCACCAAGGACTCCCTCACCCGCCTGAAGATCTACCGCGGCGCCGAGCACAATCACGCCGCCCAGAAGCCCGAAGCCTGGACTCAGGGTTAATTAAGGAGGAATTTCGAACATGTATAAGAGCAAGAAGCCCTATCATTACGGCACTGGCCGTCGGAAGTCCTCCGTGGCCCGCGTCCACCTGTTCCCCAACGGGACCGGCTCCATTACCATCAACGGCCGCGATATCGACGAGTATTTCGGCCTTGACACCCTGAAGATGGTGGTCCGTCAGCCTCTGAATACCACCGATACCAACGGCAAGGTGGACATCGTGGCCACTGTTGTGGGCGGCGGCGTCAGCGGCCAGGCCGGCGCCATCCGGCACGGCGTAGCCCGCGCTCTGCTCCAGATGAACGAGGAATTCCGCCCTGCGCTCAAGAGCGCCGGCTTCCTCACCCGCGATCCGCGTATGAAGGAGCGTAAGAAGTACGGCCTGAAAGCCGCCCGTCGCGCTCCCCAGTTCAGCAAGCGCTGATTTGTCTGTCGCATTCGGAAAGCCGCCACAGACGTGGCGGCTTTCCTTGATCAGAGAGGAGAACACGGGATGCTGGAATACCGTTTTGACACTCAACTGCTCATCGAGGGGGAAAACCTCTCGGAGGATGGCATTCACGACTATATCACGCAGAACATCCCCGGCGACTGCCTGCTGGCGGTGGGGGACGAGGACCTGATCAAGCTCCACTTTCACACCAACGAGCCCTGGGAGGTGCTGGAGTACGCCGCTTCACTGGGGGATCTCTTTGATATCGTGGTAGAGAATATGGAGCGCCAGGAGAACGGACTGCAGGGCTGAAGATACATCGGAGGAGCGGCGCTCCTCCGATGTATTTTACTTATACCAGGGAATAGAGTACAAGCCCCGCCGCGCCGCAACCCGCCATGACCCAGATGGGGTTGGGCTTCCACCGGCGCAGGACGAACAGGGCGGCGGCAAAGAGGGCGACCGCCACAAAGTCCACACCGGAGAGCAGACGGTTCCCCGCCAGCAGGGCCCGGAGCAGAATGGACAGGCCGGAGGAGGCAATGAGGGCCACCACGGCAGGCCGTAGGCCCTGGAGCACCCCCTTGACCAGACTCAGATTGCGGTATTTGTAGTAGAACCAGGCCAGGGTCAGGGCCACGATACAGGAGGGTAGGATACAGCCCAGAGTGGCGATCAGGGCGCCGGGGAGCCCAGCGATCTGAATGCCCACAAAGGTGGCCGAGTTCAGGGCGATGGGGCCGGGAGTCATTTGGGAGATGGTGATGATGTCGGTGAACTGGGAAATGGTGAGCCAGCCGTTTTGATCCACCACCTGGTGCTGGATGAGGGGTAGGGCGGCATAGCCGCCGCCGAAGCTGAACAGACCGATCTGGAAAAAGCTCCAGAACAGGCGGAGCAGAGTCACGACACCGCCCCCTTTCTGCGGCTCCACAGGGTGTCGGCCGCCCCGATCAGGCCGCAGCAGAGGATAATAAGGACCACGCTGACCTCGGCGAACCAGGCCGCGCAGAACGCCGCTGCCAGGACCGCGGTGTAGAGCGCGCGCTTTTGCCGCAGGACGCCCCTTCCCATGGTGAGGACCACATCGCAGATGACGGCAGCCACCCCCGCGTTCATGCCCCGCAGGACCAGACTGACGACGCGGTTGTCCCGGAAAGCCACGTAAAACAGGGAGATGACCGACAAAATGATTAGGGGGGGCAGGGCGGTGCCGCACACCGAGACCAGGGCCCCAGGTACGCCGGCCATCCGATAGCCCACCAGAATAGAGGTATTGACCGCCATAGCCCCCGGCGAGGACTGGGCGATGGACACCAGGTCCAGCATCTCCTCCTCGTCGATCCAGCCCAGACGGCGGACAAACCGCTCCTTCATCAGGGGGACGATGACGTAGCCGCCCCCGAAGGTGAAGGCGCTGAGCTGAAAGGTGGACAAAAACAATCTCCAGAAAGAAAAATTCGCCCGCTGCAAGGGTATCCCTCCTTTGGCTGATCTCAGTATACCACTTGTCAAACAATTATGGAAATACTATTATATGATAGAAAACATAAGGAAATTACGATGGAGGGAACAACGCGACCCGGGCCTCGGAAGCCCAGCCCACCGTGAGCCAGGCGGTGGCCGAGCTGGATGGGTATTCCGGGGGAGGGTCAAACCTTTGAGCGGCTGTCCCGGCGGCTCCACCTGACGGCGGCGGGAGAGCGCTTCCGCTCCTACGACTCCCACGTTGCCCCCCCCCTTCGACGAGATGGAGAAGGACCTGCGGGACTGGGACAGCTTCGGAATCCTGCGCGTGGGGCCAGCATTACCGTTGGGAAGGATTGCTTTCCTCAGAAAGATTTATGCCACACTTCAAGGTCTGACTGACGTCAAGCACAAAAGCTCCCCCCGCATCGCTGCAAAAGCGTACCCACACAGCCTGCGGGTTTGAAGGGAAAACAGCTTTGTATTCGTCCCTCCTCTTGCGAAAGCACAAACAAGAACAGGCCCAGCCCGGGTTTGACCGGGTAGGGCCTGTTCTCTCTGTTTCGTGTTTTTCTTTCCTTGCGGGATGTGAGGCCGGTTCCGTTCCGCCTTACCGTGCTTACTGGTCCAGATGGGCCTTGAAGAAGGCGCCGCTGCGCTCCAGGCACTCCACCGCCTCAGGCATCATGCGACCGTAGTGCATAAAGGCGTGGAGGACGCCGGGAACGATATCCACCTGAGTGGGCACATTGTAGAGCTTCATAAACGCCTCCAGGGTCTTGGTATTGTCCAGCAGGGGGTCCAGGTCACCGCAGCACATATAGACAGGGGGCATTCCGAAGGACAGGTCGTTGAGGAAGGCGGCGTAATAGGGGTTCTCCTGGTCTTCGGGGGTGGCATAATAGTTGATGTAGGCGGCCAGGTCGGAGCGGCGCATCCCGTCCAGCAGAGTGCCGTAGAGCCGGAAGGAACAGGAGTCCATCATACCGAACGCCCCATAGTACAGCAGCAGGGCCTTGACAAAAGCATTGCCGCCGGGGGTGTCTCGAAGGTAGAGGTTCAGCCCCAGAGCCAGATTAGCTCCGCCGGAGTCGCCGCCCAAGGCCATCTTGTCCGGGAGGATGCCGTACTCGGCACCGCGCTCCTGGAAGTAGCGCACCACCGCGGCGGCCTCGTACAGAGGGATGGGGAATTTGGCCTCAGGGGCCAGGTGGTAGTCCACACCGATGACACAGCAGCCGCTGGAAGCCATGACAGAGCGCATCATACGGTCATGGGTGTCGTTGCTTCCCACGGTGTAGCCGCCACCGTGGATAAACACCACCGCATAGTGCTCTGGCTTGTCGTCGGGATAGTAGATCCTGGCGGGCACATCCCCTATGGGGCCGGGCACCATGACCTCCACGGTCTTGAACGCCTCGGGGCCGCCTTCGTTCCAGAAGCGGCGCTCCTGCACATACTTCACCCGAAGCTCATCCCAGGAACAGTTGGTGTCGAACGCATCGGCAGCGTGTGCGGCCTGATAATCGACCACCTTCCGCATACTCTCGCTGAGCAGGGGATAGGGATCGGGCTTGTTGCGCTCATAGTCGGGCTTGCGGTCAGGCATGAAGAATTCCATGATGAATACCTCCTTATTCTTTTACAGCAGCTATTTTGGGAGCCGCTTTAGCGCTCCGGCGGTGTACTTGCCAGGTGGTAGCGATCTGCCCGCGCAGCGCCAGGCACTCCGTTTTGACGATGCATACGGCGCTTACCGCTGATCCATAGCGGCCTTGAAGCGGAGCAGGGCCTCCTCCAGCACTTTCCGGGTGCAGGCCAGATTGATCCGCTCAAAGCCGTCCCCAGCTGTGCCGAAGATGTAGCCATCGTCCAGGAACAGTTGGGCCTTCTCCTGAAGAAACTTGGCCAGGGTCTCGCCGTCCATGCCAAAGCAGCGGCAGTCGAACCAGCACAAATAGGTGCCCTCCAGATCGGCTACCCACACCTCAGGGAAATGCTTCGCCATGAACTCCTTAAAATAGAGGTAGTTGCCCCAGATGTGCTCATTGAGCTGATCCACCCACTCGGCGCACTTCATATAACCGGCCTCCAGAGCCCGGAGGCCGAAGATGCTGTAGGTATAGCAGCCGGAGATGTTTACCTCGTTGTTCAGCTTATCGCGCAGCTCGGGGTTGGGGATGATGGCGTTGGCCACGCAAAGGCCCGCCAGAGAGAAGGTCTTGCTGGCGGCACAGCACATGACGCAGTTGTTGGCGTACTTCTCTCCCAGCGTGGGGTAGCTGACGTGCTTGTGACCGGGCATGATGATATCGAAGTGAATCTCGTCGCTGACCACCAGCACGTTGTGCTTCAGGCAGATATCGCCCATACGGCACAGCTCCTCTTCGCTCCACACCCGGCCCATCGGGTTATGGGGGGAGCACAGCAGGAACATCTTGCACTGCTTGGCTTTTTCCTCAAAGTCGTCAAAGTCCACCTCATAACGGCCTTCCACCAGACGGATGGGGCTCTCCACCACTTTGCGGCCGTTCAGGTTCACCGCCCGGTAGAAGGGGTAGTAAACAGGGGTCAGGAGCAGCACATTGTCCCCGGGCTGGGTGAAGGCTCGGACGGAGGCGTACAGCGTCTGGACCACACCGTTGGTCTGGATGATCCAGTCCTTCTGGATGTCCCAGCCGTGGCGGGTGGACAGCCAGTGCTTGACGGCGTCGGCGTACCGCTGGCCCCACCAGGTGTAGCCCCACATGCCAAACTCGGCGGTGCTCTTCAGCTCCTCGATGATCTCAGGCGGGGAGAGCAGTTCCATATCGGCCACGGACAGGGGCACCACACCCTGGGCGGGGTTGGGGCCGATGGCATCCCACTTGGCGGACTCCATGCCCACACGGGAGTGGGCGGTGTCGAACTCAAATTTCATTGCTGAATCGTTCCTTTCTCGGATCTTTTGCTTGGCAAGCAAGTGGGGAAACGCGGAGCAGCCGCATGGGGGCAGCTCCGCGTTAGGGGACGGGGATTACTTCGCAGAGGCGGAAGCGGAGCTGCGGTATTTCTTGATGAGGCGCTCAGCCAAGAAAGAGCACACCAAGCCCAGCACCATGGCGCAGCAAGCGGCAATAAATATTTTTTGGTAGCCGCTTGTGCCGGTGGGGTCAGCCTCCAGCCACTTACCGCACAGAGAGGTGTAGAAGGTGTCGGGCAGGAAGCCGATTAGAGAGGCGATGCCGATGACGCTGCCCACGACGTTCTTGGGGGTGCCGCTCTCGTCCACGGTGGCGTAGTACAGGGCGCGGAAGAAATACACGGCCATGGAGGCGACGATGGTGAGGATCATCACGGGCCACAGTACGGCAGCGGAGGCGGGAACGAGGGTCATGCCCACGAAGCACACGATGCCCACGATGCCGGCCCCGATCATGGGCAGGCTGGAATTCTTCAGCTTGGCGGCCAGCACGGCGGCGAGGGAGGCGGCAATCAATTGACAAATAATGGCCCGGTAGTTGGTGAAGGTGACGGCGATCTCGGTGGGCATGCCGCAGAATTTCTGGAGGTAGGGGGCGTAGTAGCTGGAGGATGCGTACGTCATGGAGCCGCAGAAGATGAGGCCGGCCAGCACATAGGTGATGGGGAGCTTGAAGGCCACGCCCATGGCCTTGATGCTGTCGAGCAGGGAGTCGTTGGTGGCATGCAGGTTGTTGAACTTGGGCATGAGCAGAGCCAGGGCGATGCCCACGGCGATCATGATGACGGATACCACGGCCACGATGGAGCCCATGGCTTTGGAACTATCGGAGCGGAACAGGTTGAACAGACCCACGCAGATGGTGGTGACAATGAGGCCCACCACGCCGCGCATGGCCTCCAGGCTGCCGAACATGCTGCCCTGCTCATCGGCGTCGGCCAGCAGGTTGACACACTTGACGGAGGAGGACCAGAAGGTGAGCACGGTGGTGACCGCCCACAGCACGTGGATGAGCATAAGCATGGAGTAGCTGGGCCAGGTGGCTTCCCACAGGCCCAGGATGCCAGTGCTGATCATGGAGAAGACCAGCAGCTTCTTGGGGTTAAATTTGTCGGCGATCCAGCCGCCGGGCAGATACAGAATCACGTTGGCGATACCGTAAACATTGAGCAGTTTGCCGTAATCCGCGTCCCGGCCCACCAGGCCCATCGCCTCCTGGAGGGGGGTATAATAGGTGTACATGAGGTAGGGCAGCACGTAGATGGTGTTCATGGCCAGAACCAGCAGGATGAAGGTCAAAAACTTGGCGGTTTTGTTTTTCTTCATGACAGACTCCTCCAAAATTTTTTATTTTGTTTGATTGGGCCGAATTGCCGCGGGCTCTCGCTTCTGCTCTCTTACCCCCTCTGAAAGGCAATACCGAGTAAATGGCCAATATGAGCATGTTGGGCTCCGCCTCGGCGCACATGCCGGGCAGGCGGGCCACCGCCCATCCAAGGGCCTTCCTCAGCGGGGCAGCCGGCAAAAGGGGGATATTCCTCTTCGCGACGCAGATGTGAGCCGGTCAGATCAGGCCGTTGTAGGGCAGAGCCCAGGTCAGCAGCAAAAACAGGGTTGTAAGGACCCCCATGACGATGAGGAGCCAGCCGTAACGCCGGTCGATCTGGTACTCACGGGCCGCCCGCTCCCCCTGGGGCAGCACAAGCAGCTTGCCCCGGTAGGCGGACTCCTCCGGCGTCACCGGGCGGAGCTTGGAGCCAATGACCGCGAAGGCCAGGCTGAGATACAGCCCGATGAAGAAGGGGTCCAGAAAGTTGATCAAGATGCTGTGGAAGGGGCCTGCCCCGAAGCCCACCAGACACTTCGAGAGGATGAAGCCCAAGAAGCCCGCCGTCATGGACCACCGGGCTCCGGTGGCGGACAGCTTGCCAGACAGAATACTGCCCACGCCGGGCACCAGCCAGGAGGCGGCAATAATGGTGGAGGCAAACCAGGAGATCACTCGCACGCCGCCCAGGCCCAGATAGGCCAGGATGAGGGAGACAATGCCTACCGCCAGCATAATGACACGGCTGGTGTGCAGCTGATGTTTCTCGTCCTTGAACGCTACGGGGAAAATGTCCGAGGTCACCGAGAAGCCCACCACCGACAGGAAGGTGGAGGCGGAGGAGAGCCCCGCGGCCATGATGCCGGCCAGCAGCAGGGTACCCACCAGCTTGGGCATAACGTTGAACGCCGCCCAGATAAGCACCCGCTGGGGATCTTCCAGATTGGGAGCCAGATTGATGACTGAGATGGACATGAGGTTTACGTACAGCAGAAACACGGTGGTGCACACGGCGGCCACCGCACCGGCGCGGAAGATGACGTGCTCGTTTTTGGCCATCAGGTTGCGTCCCGCCTGCCAGGGAGAGACGCCTACAGTGATGAACCAGATGATGCCCATGGTGACGGCATACATCACCGCGCCGAACACGTCGGACGCTCCGGTGCCGGGGATGTTGCCATGATAATCCAACAGGCCTTCAGCGGCGGCGGGGTTATTCATCAGGTTCTCCAGCAGGCTGCCCAGACCTCCCTGGGCGTTGAAGATGTAGGGCCCGGCGATAATGGCGGCCACGATGAACACCATAAACATCATGGTATCGGTGATGATAACGCCCTTGGAGCCGGAATAGAAGGTAAACGCGGTAAAACAGGCCCACGCGATGAACAGGCATAGCTCGTAACTCAGCCCGGTGAGCTCCTGCATGAGGATACCCACGCCGGTGATGCAGGCCAGCAGGTAAGCGGTCAGCGAGATGATGGTAATGATGCCCGCGACACGGCGGATGCGGGGATCCTTGTAGCGGACACCGAAGTACTCGGGCATAGTGCCGCACTCAGACCGGCGGAGGTAGCGGCCGAAGAACAGCGGACCGAACACATAGCCGCAGGCGCACATGGAGTTGAGCAGCACCAGAGTGGTGATATTTCCGGTGTAGCAGAAGCCCTGATCCCCCATAAAGCCATTGACCGACAGCATGGAGGCAAACAGGGTTCCGGCGATGAGGATGGTCGGGGCGTTGCGGCCGCTGACGTAATAGTCGTCGATATCCTTGACCTTACGTCCCGCCAACAGGCCCACGACCAGGTAGACTACGATGCTGACGATGACGCCGAGGAAGAAGACGTTCATGCGCCGCCTCCGTTCCGCTCCCCTTTGTCCTCAGAAGTCCACTTTTTTTCCTCCCACCGCAGATAGATGTTCATGAAAATTCCGGACAAAACCAGGAAGCCGCCAATGAGGATGGAGTAGAGGATCTCTCCCACTTGATCGAGCTCCTTTCTGTGAGGGAGGGCGCCGGTGGAAGGCGCCCTCCGGGTCAGATTGTTGGACAGGCTTTTACAGGCCCATGCGGGAGGAGATGACCATTTTCTGAACCTCAGAGGTGCCCTCGTAGATCTCGGTGATCTTGGCATCCCGCATCATGCGCTCTACGGGGTAATCCCGGGTATAGCCATAGCCTCCGAAGAGCTGTACCGCCCGCCAGGTCACCTCACGGGCAGTCTCGGAGGCGAACAGCTTGGCCATGGCCGCCTCGGAGGAATAGGGCTCCCCGGCGTCCTTGATGGCGGCCGCCCGGTAGACCAGCATCCGGGCAGCGTCCACCCGGGTTTGCATCTCTGCCAACATAAACTGAGTGTTCTGGAACTTGGAGATGGGTCGGCCGAACTGGACCCGATCCTTGACGTACTTCACCGTCTCGTCGATGGCGCCCTGGGCGATACCCAATGCCTGAGCGGCGATGCCGATGCGCCCGCCGTCCAGGGTCATCATGGCAATCTGGAAGCCCTTGTTGAGCTCGCCCAGCAGGTTCTCCTTGGGCACTTTCACGTCCTCGAACACCAGCTCGCAGGTGGAGGAGGCGCGGATACCCATTTTCTTCTCGTGACTGCCGAAGCTGAAGCCCTCCATGCCCTTCTCCAGGAGGAAGGCGGAGATGCCCTTGTTGCCCGCGGCCTTGTCGGTCATGGCGAACACCACGTATACGTCGGCCACCTCGCCATTGGTGATGAAGACCTTGGAGCCGTTGAGCAGCCAGTGATCCCCTTTGTCCTCCGCGGTAGTACGCTGCATGGCGGCATCGGTGCCGGCGTTGGGCTCGGTGAGGCCGAAGGCGCCCAGCTTTTCGCCGGTGGCCAGGTCGGGCAGGTATTTTTCCTTCTGCTCCTGGGTGCCGAAGTGCTCAATGGGCCAGCAGCACAGGGAGGTGTGGGCGGAAATGGTGACACCGGTGCTGGCGCAGGCCTTGGAGATCTCCTCCACCGCCATGACGTATTCCAGGGTGCCCATACCCACACCGCCGAACTCCTCGGCGACAGGAATGCCCAGAAGGCCGATCTCGCCCATCTTGGGGATCAGCTCGAAGGGGAAGCGCTCCTGCTCGTCCAGCTCGGCGGCGATGGGACGCAGCTCCTTGTCAACGAACTCCCGGAACATGGTCTGCATGAGCTGCTGCTCGTCGTTCCATTTAAATTCCACGGAAAAACTCTCCTTTACGAATGACTTTTCGGGGCTTGGGGCTCAGCGGTACTTCTTGAGCACTTGGCGGGTGGCGATGACGGTCTGGATCTCGCCGGTGCCGCCGGAGATGCGGGTGATGCGCAGGTCGCGGTAGATGCGGCTGACCCGGCTGCCGCAGAAGCCGATGCCGCCCAGGATCTGGAGGGCGTGATCCACCACGATGTTGGCGCTCTCGGAGCAGAACTGCTTGGCGATGGAGGCCTCCGCCCGGGTGAGCATCCCATTGTCCTTGTTCCAGGCGTAGTGGAGCAGCATATTGCGCATGGCCTCGATGCGCATGGTCATCTCCATGATGTGGTTTTGAATGAGCTGGAGCCGGCCGATCTCCTGGCCCTTGACGATCCGCTGGTTGGCGTAGCGGCAGGCGTCCTCATAGGCGCACAGGGCCTGGCCGTAAGCGTTGAAGGCATCGATCAGCCGCTCATAGTCGAAGCCCTTGCTGGTGGCCATCAGGCCGTTGCCCTCGAAGGAGAACATGTCGGACTCGTCGATTTCCACCTCATCGAACCAGATGTCGTTGACGTTCTCCATGTGGATGCCCATCTTTTCCATGGGCTCCTTCTTGCAGTTGGGTACGTTTGTGGGCACGAACCAAAGGGTGAGCTGCTCGGGGTTCTCCGCGTTTTTGGCCAGGGTGAGACAGTAGTCGCTGTCCTGGGCGCCGGAGATGAAGTGCTTGTGACCGTTGATATACACCTTGCCGTTGCGGCGGGTGTAGGTGGTGGAGATGGTGGCGGGGGACAGATCGGTACCCGCATTCGGCTCGGAGAAGCCCTGGGCGAAGGCGGGCTTGCCCTCAAAGAACATGGGCATGAATTTGTCGATCTGCTCCTTGGTGCCATTTTCCAGCAGGGCGTCGGCCTTCACGTGATCCCAGAAGAGATAGATGGGCCCGCCGCAGCGCCCCAGCGCCTCCATCACCAGGAACATGGTGATGGCCCCTTCACCGTCGCCGCCCGCTTCCTCGGGCAGGAACATACTGAACAAGCCCAGCTCGTCCAGCAGATCCCACCACTTCTTGGGGTGCTTGTGCTCCCGGTCGCAGTCCTGAAAGTAGGTCTCCAGGTTTTCCCGGGTCATTGCCTCTTCGATGGCCTGTACCATCAGCTCCTGTTCCTCAGTCGGCTTGAAATCCATACTTGCGTTCCTCCATAAATTCAGTTATTTTGGCGGCCCGTTCCGCTCAAAAGCGGAGAGCCCATCCCAACAGGATTCAGCGTCCCTTCCACTGGGGCGGGCGCTTCTCCAGAAAAGCCTGGGGGCCCTCCTTGGCGTCTTCGGTGCCCTCCACGTACTTCCAGGCCATGTAGCGGCACACCCGCATCCCGTCTTCCACAGAGGTATGGGGGGCCATGTGGAGGATCTGCTTGGCCAGCCGCATTGGGATGGGGGCGTTGGCAGCCATCCGCTTGGCCAGCTCCATCGCCTTGTCCATCACCTGCTCCTTGGGAACCACATGGTTGACCAGCCCCACCTCATAGGCCCGTTGGGCGTTGATGAGGTTGCCGGTGAGGCACATCTCGGAGGCGATCTTGGCAGGGATGAGCTTGGGAAGGCGAACCAGGCCGCCGCTGGTGGCCAACAGGCCCACCTTCACCTCGGTAAGGCCGAAGCGCGCGTGGTCGGCGGCCACAATCACGTCGCAGGCCAGGGCAATCTCCAGTCCCCCGGCTACCGCCGTACCATTGCAGGCGCACACAATGGGCTTGGGGCACAGCCGCTCGGTGATGCCGGCAAAGCCGTGCTCCGTCTCGGTAAGACACTCACCATTTTCTCCCAGTGCGGCCAGATCCTCCCCGGCGCAGAAGCTGCGCTCCCCGGCGCCGGTAATGAGGAGGGCGCCCACGGCGGGATCCTTTTCGGCGTGATTGAAGATAGCTTCCAGCTCGTTGGCGGTGTCGGGGTCGATGGCGTTGCGCCGCTCCTCCCGGTTGAGGGTGACGATCAACACGCCGTCCCGCAGTTCAGTCAGAACGTTCTTTTTGATCTCCATAGTGGTTCACCTCATATTTGAAATCATTGTGCAGTGGATACTCAGATCTCCGTGGCAACCCGCAGCCAGGGGTTCGTTTGCCGCTCCTGCTCCAGAGTGGAGTCCTCCTCGTGGCCCGGCAGCACCCGGAGATTCCCCTCCAGTGCTGCCAGACGGGCCAGCGAGGAGGCCATCTGCTCGTCATCGCCCCCCGCAAAGTCGGTACGGCCGATCTCTCCGCGAAACAGGGTGTCCCCGGTAAACAGTGCGTCCCCTACCAGGAAGGTGACGGAGCCGGGTGTGTGCCCCGGGGTGTGGAGCGCCTGGATGGACAGTCCTGCCAGGTGGAGGCGCTGCCCGTCCTCCAAAGGCCGCAGGTTGGAGAAGGCCGCTACAGTGGGGTAGACCCGGCCCATGTCCCGCTCGGTCAGGGCCTGGGGCACGTCCAGGGGGTGGCACCAGACAGGCAGCTCCGGCCACCGCGCCTGCAGGCCGGGCACCGCCAGAATGTGGTCATAGTGCCCGTGGGTGAGCAGGACGGCCTCCGGAATGAGCCCCAGGCCATCCAGCAGCCGGAGCAGTCCGGGAGCGTCGTCCGCCGGGTCGATAAGTACCGCGATCCCAGGCTTGCCGCCCCACACCACATAGCAGTTGGTAAAGAACTCCCCGGCCACCACGCGCCGTATCTCCATCAGGCATCGCTCCTTTTTCCAAGAGGTCAGATTAGGCTGGCGCCGACCACGCCATCCGCATACAGTTGGTCGATCTCCGCTTGGGAGTAGCCCAGCTCCCTCAAGACCTGGGTGGTGTCCTCCCCCAGCAGGGGAGCGCCCCGGCGGATGGGGATGGTCTCGTTGTCAAAGCGGATGGGGTTGGAATAGAAGCGCATCAGGCCGATCTTTTTTTGATCCACCAACTGGGTGAGCCCCGTCTGATTGGCATGGTCGGAGGTGTACGCCTCGATAAAGGAGAGCACCGCCGAGGCGGGTACATCCACGGCCAGCAGCCGGGCTTCGATCTCCGCCCGGCGCAGAAGGACGGTGGCGGAGGTGACGGCCTCTACCAGATGATCCTTGTGGGCCACCCGGGAGGCGTTATCCTTGAAGCGGGGATCGTCCATCCACTCGGGATGATCCAGCGCTCCGCATAGGGCCCGCCACCGCGCTTCGGTGTCGGCGATGATGACACACCAGCCGTCCCTGGCCTCAAACATCCCATAGGGGGAGGTGAAGCGGTCATGGTCGCCGAAGCGAGCCTGAGCCTGGCCGTGGAGGCTGAAGTCCATAATGGTCTCCTCACAGGCCTGCATCCCCACGTCCATCATGGACATGTCGATGCGGCAGCCCTGCCCGGTGCGGCGAGCGTCGATGAGAGCCATGAGCACCGCGTTGAGTCCGTACAGGCCGGTGATGGTGTCGCCGATGCAGTTGCCCGCCTTCATGGGGGGGCCCTCCGGATCGCCGTTGGAGGCGGCAAAGCCGCTGCGGGCCTCCGCGATGGCATCGTAGCAGGGCAGCTTCCTCAGCGGGCCGGAGGCTCCAAAGCCGCTGAGGGAGATGAATACCAGCCTGGGGTTGAGTTCCTTTAGCTTTTCATAGCCCAACCCCAGCCGGTCGATGGAGCCGCTTTTAAAATTCTCGATGACCACATCGGCCTGCTTGGCCATCTCATAGATCACAGCCTTGCCCTCCGGGGCGGCAAGGTTCATTTCCACACTTTTTTTATTCTTATTGTAAGATACAAACATGGTGCCTAAATCGTTGAGGAAGGGATCCCATGCCCGGCACTGATCGCCGCCGCCCGCCCGCTCGATTTTCCACACTTCGGCCCCCATATCGGCCAACTGCCAAGCGGTGAAAGGCCCGGCCAGCGCGATGGTGAAGTCCAGTACTTTCATGCCCTCGAGAGGGAGTCTTCTTTTCATAGGTCAACACTCCTTTCCCAGCGATGTTCAGACCACACCCTGCCGGCGCAGATCCGCGATCTCTGGTTCCTCCATCCCCAGCTCCGCCAGCACTGGATCGGTATGGGCGCCCAGGGCGGGGGCGGGGGCCGCCGCGTCGTCATCCTGGTCATCCCGGAGAAATTTGGCAGGCTTGCCCAACTGCTTCACCCGGCCCCAAACAGGGTCGTCTACCTCAATAATCATGCTCCGGGCGGCCACCTGCTCGTCGTCCATCAGTTCCCGGACGGTATTGCAAGGCCCTCCGGGCACCATGGCCTCCCGGCAGATGCGATCCGCCTCCTCAATGGTGATGGTGCGGAAGTAGTCCCGCAACTGTTCGTCCAGCTCACCGAAGTAGTGCTTCATGGATCGGGCCGGATCGTGGGCATAGACAGTGCCCTCACCCCAGTCATCCCGCCCGGCTCCGGCGGCAAAGGCCAGCCACTGAGCGTCGCTGCCGATGCTCAGAGCGAACCAGCCGTTTTTGCACTGAAAGGTATCGGTGGGGTTGGTGGTGGGGAAGCCGTTTCCGATGCGCTTGGGCAGGACATTCAGCCCCTGGAGGCCCTGAACATAGGTGTCGTCGATGGAGCAGATGGCCTGCCAGCAGGACACAGACACCTTCCGGCCCTGCCCGCTGTCCTGAGCGTCCAGCCAGGCGGCCATCATCCCGGCGGTGAGGTGCCAGGCCCCGTAATAATAAGAGAGCGGAGAGCCGATGCGGGTGGGCTTGTCCGGCAGGCCGGTCTTCTCTAGCAGCCCGGTGCGGGCCATGACGATCAGATCATAGTCCGGAAGATCCTTCCAGGGGCCTTCCTCTCCGAAGGGAGTGAGCACGCCGTAGATCAGCTTGGGGTTTATCTCCCTGAGCCGCTCATAGCCCAGTCCCAGCGCTGCCAGCCGTGACTCCGGCACATTGGCCACGAGCATGTCGCAGGTGGGGATAAGCCGCCGCAGGATCTCCTGCCCGGCGTTCCGGGTGAGATCCAGTGCCACGCTCCTCTTGCTTCGGTTATAATAGCTCTGGTAAAGCCCCTCGGGCTCGTCCGCCCCCGTGGTGCCCCGGCGGCGGATGGAATCGCCCCGACCGGGCGGCTCGATTTTCAGCACCTCGGCCCCGTAGTCGGCGAACAGACTGCCCGGATAGGGGTTGCCGTCAGTCAGGTCCAGTATCCTCAGTGAAGCCAGTGGTTTCATAGCATTAGGCCGCTCCTTTCTCTGTTCCGATCCATCCGGTGACGGCATTGGCTTCCCCCAATAACTTTCACGCTAAAACAACAAACCGAACCGGATATATCCGCTTGTAAATTGTAAATTGCTCTACTTTAACGTGCAATTACAAGATAGCAAATCAAGGGTAAATTCGCAAGCATCAATGTTGCCAAATTTTTAACATCAAAATTGTAGAACCCCCCAAAAATGGAGGGGCGGCAAACAAGTGAAAATATATATAAAATTACGTTTTTTTAATTAATACACAATAATATTGATATTTTATTAAAAATAGTAGAAAAACTGCTTTTAAATCCGGCGCTGGGGTTCTCCTATTTTTCTGTTGACAGCCCAAATGATTTAGCCTAAGATAAAGGCGGATTGTGCAAAAACAAGCCGAGCGCGTCTACTTTAACGAAAAACCAGACCGGGAAGTTTGCTTTTTCATCCATTGGAGTACTCCTGTACGGCAGTTTGGGTCTGGGAAAACGTAGAAGGAAGGTTGGTAGGATGAAGATCATTGTGTGTTGTAAGGTCGTTCCCAACGAGGAGGAAATCCAGGTGCTGTCCAGCCGGGAGCTGAATTTTGCCGGAACGCCCTGGAAGATCAGCCAGTATGATTTGAACGCGCTGGAGAGCGGCAAGCAACTGGCGGCAGGCGGCGGTTCCCTGACGGCCCTGAGCATTGGCAGCGAAGCGGCCCTGGGCTCCAGCAAGATCCAGAAGGATATTCTCTCCCGGGGGGCGGACGAGCTGAAGCTGGTCATGGATGACGGCAAGCCCTTCCAGGACTCTCTCCAGACCGCCAAAGCCATCGCGGAGGCGGTGGGAACCATCGGACAGTATGATCTGGTGCTGTGCGGCATGGGTTCCAGCGACCTGTACTTCCAGGAGGTTGGGGTGCAGGTGGGTGAGCTGCTGGGCGTGCCTGCCCTGAACAATATCACTGGCATCAAGCCCGCCGGAGAGGGCGTCCTTGAGGTAGAGCGCACCTTGGAGGACGAGGTGGAGGTGCTGGAGGTTCCCCTGCCGGCGGTGCTCAGTGTATCCTCCGAGATTAATACCCCCTCTGTACCCGCCATGCGGGATATCATGCGGGCGGGTAAGAAGCCCGTGGACAAGCTGGACTGCCAAGGAGGCGGCGAGCCCTCCCTGCGCATCTTGCAGCAGTTGGCACCCCAACAGCAGGAGCGCCGCAAAGAGTTGGTGGAGGGCGACGGCGAGGAGGCCGTGGATGCCCTGGTTCGGTTCCTGAAAAAAGAGGGCTTTTGATAGAAAGGGAGGTTAGGAAATCATGTCGATGCAGACGATATTCGTGATGAGCGATGAGGCTTCCGCCCTGTCAGAGCTGTGTGCCGGCGCGGGGGCTGTGGCAGCGCGGGTCACCGCCATTTTGTTTGGCAGTGAGGCCGAGGCGGCAGGTGCCGCCGGGTGCGGTGCGGATCGCCTACTCTATTGCCAGCCCTCCGACGGAGCCGTACCGGAGGACTATGCCGCCGCTGTCGCCCAGGAGGTCAAAAAGGAGGCCTCCGCTCTGGTCATCGTCAACAACACCATCCGTGGCCGCTGCCTGGCGGGTAAGCTGGGCGTCTTGCTGGACACCGCGGTGCTCACCAGTGTCAACGCCCTGGAGCGATCCGGCGAGGAGCTGGTCTGCTGCCGCATGGTGTACGGCGGTATGGCTCAGCGCAGTGAGGTATTCACCAAGCCCTACGGTGTGCTCACGGTGGGCGGCGGTGTATTCGAGGCCGCCGCGGAGCCGGCGCAGGCCGCTGTCGCCCCCTTCGAGGGGCTCCCCCAAGGCAGCTTGAAGCGCATCGCCTGTACGCCGAAGAAGGAGGGCGGCGTGGACCTGGTGGCGGCCAAGCGCATTGTGGACGTGGGCCGGGGCCTGGCGCAGGAGGCGGATCTGGAGCTGTGCCGGAAGCTGGCTGCTGCGCTGGGCGCGGAGGTTGGCTGTTCCCGTCCAGTGGCGGAGAACAACAAATGGCTCCCCAAGTCCAACTATATGGGCATCACCGGCGTCCAGGTCAAGCCCGAGCTCATCGTGGCTCTGGGCGTGTCCGGGCAGATTCAGCACATTGGCGGCATTAACAAGTCCCGGGTGATCGTGGCAGTGAACAAGGATAAGTCCGCGCCGATCTTCAAAAACGCCGATTTCGGCGTAGTGGGCGATTTGTATAAGGTGGTTCCTGCATTGATCGAAAAGCTTTCCTGAGGAGTCGGCGGGATATATACAGAAGTCCCCAAGACTGCGGCCTGGCAGATGCGCCCATGGACGGGAGCGGTGGCGATGGTGTGGCCGCTCCCGGATGATTTTCCGGGGAATCGATGAAAGGACGACCGGCTCTGGCCTCAGCGGTATAAAAGGTGGGTTTGCTATGACGGATATGGTGGGTAGCCGCACCCTGCGCAGCCAGTGGGATGAGACTGTACGCTGCTATGGGCGGGCGCCCTTTTTGGAATATATCTCCGTGGACGACCAGGTAACGGTATGGACCTATGAGGAGATGGATCGCAAGGTGAAGCAGGCGGCCAACTTTTTCCTGGAGCTGGGGGTGGCCCGGCAGGAGCTGGTGGCCCTGCACTTGCACAACACGCCGGAATATTTGACCTGCTGGCTGGCGCTGGCCCAGATCGGGGCGGTGTCGGTGCCGCTGAATGAACATTACCAGCAGCCGGAGGTTCGCCACATCCTGGAGAAGTGCGGCATCCGGCGGGTGATCACGGAACCCTGTGCTCTGCCGCTGTACCTGGAGTCCGCTCCGCGCCCCATGGCGGAGCAATTGATCTCCATCCGGGGCGGAGAGGCGCTGCCGGAGGGGGTGATCTCACTGGAGGCTGGGATGGCCCGCCAGGAGCCGTATCTTCGGGAGGTTCGGCCGGTGACGGGCGACGAGTTGGCCGTGATTCTGTTCACCAGCGGCACCACCCGTCACCCCAAGGGGGCCATGTACACCCATTGCAATGTGGTCTACGGCGGGCTGATCCATGTGATGCAGATGGGGATGGAACACGGAGATCGGTTCCTCAGCTCTATGCCCTGCTATCACATGGATTTCCAGGAGATGGCGGCCATGCCGGTCATCTGCACCGGAAGCACCCTGTTGATGGTGGAGCATTATAGCGCCCGCCGTTTCTGGGGGCAGGTCTGCCGTTATCGGGCGCAGTTTACCGACACCATGTCCGTGATGAACCGCACCATGCTGATGCAGGCAGTTCAGCCTTGGGAGAAAGATCACAGCCTGAAACAGATTTATTTTTCCATGGGCCTGAGCGACGAGGAGAAGGAGCGGTTCGAGGAGCGGTTTCGGGTGAGCCTGCTCAACTCCTATGGCATGACCGAGACGGTATCCGGAGTGACCTGCGCGCCGCTGACAGGGGAGAAGCGCTGGCCATCGGTAGGCAGAGCCGCGCCATCCTACTGCATCAAAATTGTAGACGAGTGCGGCCGGGAGCTGGCCCCCGGCCAGGTGGGGGAGATTTGCGTCCACGGAGTCCCCGGGCGCTCGCTGGTGCTGGGATATTACAAGGACGAGGAGGCGACCGCCCGACTCATTGATCCCGACGGCTGGCTCCACTCTGGGGATCGGGGCTATCTGGACGAAGATGGCTGGCTTTACTTTATCGGCCGTTCCAGCGATATGATCAAACGGTCGGGGGAAAACGTGAGCAGCCTGGAGGTGGAGTGTGTGCTCACCTCCCATTCGGATATTGCTGATGCGGCGGTGATCGGAGTGCCTGACCCCATCCGGGATCAGGCGGTCAAGGCTTTCGTTCAGCTCCGGCCAGGCAGCGTACTGACCAAAGATGAGATTACAGAGTACTGCACGCCGCGGCTGGCCAAATTCAAACGTCCCACGATCATAGAATTTGTGGATGACTTCCCCAGGACTGCCACCGGAAAGATCAAAAAGAGTCATCTTCGCTGATATGACATTAAAAGACCGCCTGAACATCATGTTCAGGCGGTCTTTTGGCCGGTCAAGAATTAATGTAACTGGGAATATCCGGGGGAAGTACCACGCTGCTGCAAGACTCGCCCCGGAGCTGGCGCAGCAACAAGGCAGTGCACTCCTTCCCGCCCCGCACGAAGTTGGAGCGGCTGGTGAGGATCTGCGTGTCCGTCACCACAGGAGGCTCCGCGTCGGACAGGGTGGCGATTTTCAGCCCCCTGCCCTTTCCGCTCAAGGCGGCGTTTAGGTGGTTTACCATGACGCTCCAGCAACAAACTACGGCATCCCCAGGCTGAAAGTCGGCAATGCGCGGCAGGATCTCCTGGGCCAGGTGCTGGCTGCATATCCGGTTCAGGTCGGAGTGGCGGTCGCTCGTGCACACGCAGGTGTTGGAAGGCAGGAGAGACACGGAAAACTCCACTCCTGGGTAGAGCTCCGCCGCACGGCGCAGACCCTGCTCCCGGTACCCCTCCTGGAGGCTCTGAACGTCGGGCCTCCAATACAAAATGCGCCGGGCCCCCTCTCCAAACAAGCGGCAGGCTACCTCGAAGGCGCCCCGCTCATAGTCAAAGCTCACAGAGACCAGCTCCGGTTCCTCCGGGCAACAGTCGCAGGCCACAAAGGGCAGGGTGTTGTCGATGATCATCTGGCGGCAGTGCTCTTCCGGAGGGTATCCGTCGGAGGAGATATAGATGATGCCGTCGGTGCGCCGTTGCAGAACGCTCTCCAGAAAGTCGGGATACGGAGGGCTGCTGGTGCTGAAATCGAACAGCATGATCCAGTAGCCCTCGGCCTGAAGGCTTTCCCGGATGCCTTGGAGCAGTCCGCTGAAACGGGTGTTGGTCAGGGCCTTTTCCATGGCGACGCTGACGCAGTGGGTGCTGTTGTTGCGCAGGGAGCGGGCGGCGCTGTTGGGGACATATTGCAGCCGCTTGGCTGCGTCCAGCACCGCCTTGCGGGTCGCCGGAGATATCTTCTGGGTGGTGTTCCCGCTGAGGATATAGGACACGGTGGTATGGGAAACGCCGACTTCCGCGGCAATGTCTTTGATGGTGGGTCTAGCTCTCACTCAAGGGTTCCCCTTTCTACCAGCTGCTGAAGGGGATGTGTGCGGACAGCGCTGGGACATTACGCTATTTTTATAATATTACAAGAAAAAAGTTCGTCTGTCAATGGAAGAACGCTGATATTTGGTGTTATACAGGTGCTATCGGTGCTATTTGCCGGTATGAGGTGTTTATAGAAGGAGAAAAAGGATATGGTGTCCGACAAGCGGTCTGCCACCGTCACTTTTGGGCCGGGAAGGCTCACTTTCCGGCTCTCAGTCTGTCGAAAAGC